>NZ_RAWF01000156.1:0-24552 GCF_003612075.1 Corallococcus sp. CA041A | reverse complement strand
GCCCCCATCCCCGCGCACACCGTCGTCGTCGCCCGTGCGCAGGCGGAGCGACTGTCCGCCCAGCGCTTCCACCTGGTGCTGCTGGACACCGAGCGCGCGGGCACCGTGTACCCGCTCGCCACGGAGGACCTGCGCGTCGGCAAGTCCACCGACAACGACGTCGTCATCGACCACCCCACGGTGAGCCGCAACCACCTGGTGGTGCGCCGTCAGGGTGACCGCTTCCTCGTGCAGGACCTGGGCTCCACCAACGGCACCTTCCTGGATGGCGCCCAGGTGCGTGAGGCCTACCTGCGCCCCGGTGCCCTGCTGGAAGTGGGCGACGTGCGCCTGCGCTTCAGCCCGCAGATGACGCCCGTGCAGGTGGAGCCCACCGTCGAGGACCGGCTGGGCGACCTCGTGGGCCGCAGCGTGCCCATGCGCCAGATTTTCGCGCTGCTCCAGCGCATCGCCCCCACGGACTCCACCGTGCTGCTCGTGGGCGAGACAGGCTCCGGCAAGGGCGCGGGCGCCAAGGCCATCCACAAGTTGAGCCCCCGCGCGGCCGGGCCGCTCGTCGTGTTCGACTGCGCCAGCGTGTCCGACTCGCTCATCGAGTCCGAGCTGTTCGGCCACGAGAAGGGCGCCTTCACCGGCGCGGTGGGCCAGCGCATCGGGTGCCTGGAGCGCGCCCACGGCGGCACCCTCTTCCTGGACGAAATCGACGACCTCGCCCTGGACCTGCAGCCCAAGCTGCTGCGCGCCATCGAGGACCGCGAGTTCCGCCGCCTGGGCTCCTCGACCCCCATCTCCTTCGACGCGCGCATCGTCGTGGCCAGCAAGAAGGACCTGTGGGCGGAGACGCAGGCGGGCCGCTTCCGCGAGGACCTCTACTTCCGCCTGTCTGTCTTCACCTTCAGCCTGCCACCCCTGCGCGACCGCAAGGAGGACATCCCGCTGCTCGTGGAGGCCTTCGCTGGCGAAGGCCTGTGGCCCCGGCTGCCGGAGAAGATTCAAGAGCAGTTCCTGGGGCACACCTGGCCGGGCAACGTGCGCGAGCTGCGCAACGCCCTGGAGCGCGCCCGGCACATGGTGGACATCCCAGGACTCACCGGGGACAACCTCCTGCGCGAGTTCACCCGCGACGTGCCCACGCCCGCCGGGGACTTCCTGCCGGTGGAGTTCACCGGGCCGTTCAAGGTGTGCAAGGACGAGCTCGTCCGCGCCTTCGAGCGCGAGTACCTCACGCGCCTGTTGGGCCGCGCCCGAGGCAACATCGCCCGCGCCGCCCGCGAGGCGGAACTGGACCGCAAGCACCTCTATTCGCTGCTGCACAAATACGGGCTCGTTCAGAGCGAGCCGGACTGACGCCTTCGTGGCATGGTGCGGCCGCTTTCACGCGGTCCCCCATCCCCCAGGAGGGCTTCATGAAGTTGCGTCCGTCCCGCTGGCTCGGTGTGCTGTGCGCGGGTGTCTTGATGATGAGTGCGACGGGCTGCTTCGGCTCGTTCAAGCTCACGACGAAGATCTGGCAGTTCAACAAGGGCATCTCCGGCAACAAGTTCGTCCAGTGGCTGGTGTTCCTCATCTTCGTCGTGGTGCCCGTCTATGAAATCGGCACGCTGGTCGACGCGCTCGTCGTCAACAGCATCGAGTTCTGGACCGGCAGCAACCCGGTGAGCAGCGTGGAGGGAGAAGACTCCAACACGCGCATCGTGAAGCTGGGCCCCACCGACACGCTGAAGATGTCCCGCGACGTGGAGTCCGGCGTCATGCGTCTGGAGTTGCAGCGCGAGGGCCAGGAGCCCGTGGTGCGCTACTTCGAGCCGCTGGAGGACGGCATGGTCGCGCGCGACGAGGCGGGCGCCCTGCTCATCCGCGCGCAGGGCCAGGCGGACGGCGCGGTGAAGGTGACGGACGC
Source organism: Corallococcus sp. CA041A (assembly GCF_003612075.1). Taxonomy (NCBI): domain Bacteria; kingdom Pseudomonadati; phylum Myxococcota; class Myxococcia; order Myxococcales; family Myxococcaceae; genus Corallococcus; species Corallococcus sp. CA041A. The sequence goes on along the minus strand of NZ_RAWF01000156.1, from coordinate 22,652 downwards.
CATCGGCTCCACCGTGACGGTGCACGCACGGGACGCGGTGGACGCCGCGCGCCAGCTCTTCCTGGATGGTGGCGCGCCCGCGCTCGCGCGGTTCGCCACGCACCAGGGACAGCTCTCCCAGGGCATGGCCACGCTCGACACCTGCACGCCGTAACAGAAGACCCAGGGCTTCCGGTTCGCGTCACCGGAAGCCCCGGAGTGATTCAGGGCGCGGGCTCGTCGCCCACCACGTCGCCCAGGTCCGGGCCGAAGCCCGCGTCGAGCGCCAGGGAGTTGAACGTGCCCTCCATGCTGCGCCCCGCGCCGTAGCCGTCGCCCTTCTTGAACGACAGGGAGAAGTCTCCGCGCGTGGCCTCGCCCACGTTGCCGCCTTCGTCCAGCACCAGGTCGCCGCGCTCCACCTGGGTGAAGACGCGCGCCGGTTCGCCCGCGGCCACATGCACCACCGACGCGCGGTCGCGGCCAGAGGGCGTGGTGCCGCCGAGGTTCACCTTCGTGCCCGGCTTCATGTCCACGCCTTCCGTGTCCACGGTGAGCCGCGCGACCAGGTCCACGTCCAGGCCGTTGTTGCGGAAATAGCTCACCTGGAGCGCCTCCGGATTGCGGCGGATCTCCACCCTCGACACGTCGGTGACGGGGAACAGCTCCGACACGCTGCCGGACAGCTCGTTGTCTCCGCGGCACGCGATGACACCCGCGCCGCTCAGCACGGCCGCGAGCCCCAGCGCCGCCACGGCGCGTCCCGCGAGGCTCACCGCTCCACCGCCAGCGTCAGGGCCTGCGTGCCGCCCGCGCGGTAGAGCACCACGCGCTGGCCGGAGGACAGGAACGCCAGCTTCGGCGACCAGCCACCCGCCGTGTCCACCGTCACCTCGCGCCACTGGTCCTCCACGCGCGTGGCGATGATCAGCGCGTCGTCAGCCGGCGAGCAACTGCCCTCGTTACGCCCGGACTCCAGCGAGCAGATGTGGAACGCGATGGACGGGTCGTGCGTCTTCGGGTCGAACGCCAGCGACGGGTACCAGCCGCCGGAGCCCGTCTGGTACACCGGATCCGGCGTCGTCCAGTCCCCCGCCGCCGCGCACTTCGTCCCCGTCGTGCCCGCGCAGGTGATGAGCGTGAGCCGGCTGCTGGAGCGGTCCACCGCCGCGATGCCGAAGCCGATGGTTGAGTCATACGCCATGGACGCGCCCAGCATCGTGTTGCCCACCGCCTGCACCTGCACCGGCGGCGTCCACGTGGTGCCGTCCGTGTTGCGGCGCTGGAAGTACACGTTCTGCCCCGGCGCGTCCGCGGCCCCAAAGGCCTGGTCGAACACCAGCGCCGGCTGATCACCCGCCATCAACATCTGCAGGTGCCCGCCGTACGCGCCCTTCTGGTCGCCGCCCGACGCCACCACCCGGTGCTGCCACGCCGTGGGCCCGCCGCTGGCCAGCTCCACGTCGCTGCCCGCCCAGTCCTGCTGCGGGAACTGTCCGTTGTGTCCGTCGCGGTAGACGACCAGGGCCTGGCTGCCGCTGAAGACGATGGAGGGATTGAGCCCCACCAGGTAGCCCGTGTCGCTCACCGGGTTGCCCGACACGGCCTCGTCACCATGGGTGACGGCGATGCGCTCGGTCCAGGTGCCATTCGCGTTGCGGTAGGACACCGCCAGGTCGCTCTGGAACCAGAAGATGGAGTCATCGCTTCCACCGCCCAGGTAGCTCACCGCGGGCTGTCCGGACGGGCTGAACGCCAGCGACACGCCGTACACGCGCTGCACGGTGGCGATGGTCTCCGCCTGTGCCTGCACCTGGCCGTCCTTCACCTCGCGGTAGCGAAGCGCGGAGTCCTTGTCGTTCAGCTTCACGTAGTACGCGATGCCGATGCGGTCGTCCGGGCCCACCGCCATCGCGATGTTGGAGATGGCGAGCTGCTCGCTCGGCTCCGTGTCCACCGTCAGCCGCACGAAGGGCGTTTCCGTCGTTCCGCCATCATCCTGCGGCTTCGAGCCCGCGTCCGGGTTGGCCGGCTTGCCGCCGCCACATCCCAGCGCGAGCGCCGCTCCCAGTAGCCACGCGTGCCGTTTCATGCGGTTCTTCTCCTTGGTTCAGTCGGCCTGGTTGAGCGCGCCATCCTATGTCAGCCGCGCGCGTTGTCCGTCACGCCTCGCGGTGCGGTCCCACGTCACGCACGCGGTGGGCGGCCAACCGACCCCGGCCCCTTCTCAGGTGCCGTGAAACACACGCACCTGGGATAGGCTCGCACGCCATGGCTCGCGCGCGTTCGCTCCCCTCGAAGCTGTCCCGGCGCACCTTCATCCAACGGCTCACCTTCTTCGGCGGCGGCGTGGTGCTGCTGGGCGGCATTGCGTGTAAACGTTCGAAGGAGGCGGAAGAGAAGAAGCCCGCGGAGCCCACCGGCACCACCTCCGCCGGCCAGGCCCTGCGCACCTTCTCCGCCTTCGAGTACGCCGTCGTCGCAGCAGCCGTGGAGCGGCTCCTCCCCCGCGACGAGGACCCCGGCGCCCAGGACGCGGACGTCGCGCTCTACATCGACCGCATCCTGGAGACGCAGGGGCTGGAGTCCATGCACCGCGACTTCCTCCAGGGCCTGTCCGCGCTGGAGCGCCGCGCGCAGCGCATGTTCCAGAAGGGCTTCGCGCAGGCCACGCCCGCCCAGCAGGACGAGCTGCTCGCCATCTTCAAGGACAGCCCGGCCGGCAGCGGCGAGGCCCACTTCTTCGAGCTGTTGATGACGCTCAGCCTGGAGGGCTTCCTGGGCGACCCGTCCTACGGCGGCAACAAGGGCCGCGTGGGCTGGCGGCTGATGGGCTTCGACACCGTGGGCACGCTCGCCATGGCGCCCCCGGAGGGATACGACGGACCCAAGTGCCTGCGCGAGTGCGGAGGGCACCACCCGTGAGCCTGCCATCCGTGGACGTGTGCATCGTGGGCAGCGGCGCGGGCGGAGCGCCGCTCGCGCTGGAGCTGGGGCGCGCGGGCTTCAAGGTCGTGGTGCTGGAGAAGGGCCGCCACTACCAGCCCAAGGACTTCGTCCACGACGAGATCCTCAACAGCCGCCGCAACTTCTTCATGCCGCTGCCGTGGGAGGAGCCGCACCTGGTGCGCCAGGGGGCCAAGGGCCGCTACGAGCGCAGCAACGCCGCGTGGACCGCCAACTGCGTGGGCGGCGGCACCGTGCATATGAGCGGCTTCTTCTACCGCCTCAAGCCGGTGGACTTCCGCCTGCGCTCCACGCTGGGCGCCGTGCCCGGCACCACCGTGGCGGACTGGCCCATCTCCTATGAGGAGCTGGCCCCCTTCTACGACAAGGCGGAGGCCGAGCTGGGCGTGTCCGGCCAGGCCATCCCCCACCCCTTCGCCGAGCCCCGCAGCGGTCCCTACCCGCTGCCGCCCCTGGACGTGCACCCGGTGGCGTCCGAAATCGACAAGGTGTGCGCGGCCATGGGCTGGCACGCCCTGCCCACCGCGCGCGGCATCATCAGCAAGGCCTACAAGGGCCGCTCGCCGTGCGCGTACTGCGCGCTGTGCGGCAGCTACGGCTGCGAGACGGGCGCCAAGAGCAGCACGCTCGCGAGCCTCATCCCCAACGCCATCGCCACCGGCAACGTGGAGGTGCGCCCGGGCTGCATGGCGCGCTCCATCGAAGTGGACAAGCAAGGCCGCGCGAAGAGCGTGGTGTACCTGGACAAGGACGGCGTCGCGCAGGAGCAGCCCGCGAAGGTCATCATCGCCTCCGCCACCGCCGTGGAGAGCGCGCGCCTGCTGCTCAACTCCACCTCCAGCCGCTTCCCCAACGGGCTCGCCAACGGCAGCGGGCTCGTGGGGAAGAACCTCCTCTTCAGCTCCTTCGGCGGCTCGCGGGCGCACTTCCGCGTGTCGAAGCAGAAGACCGCGCGGCCGTGGCTCACGGACCCGGCGCCCTTCGTCAACCGCAGCCTCCAGGACTTCTACGTGATGCCGGACGCGCGCCACGGCTTCCGCAAGGGCGGCACGCTGGGCTTCATGTGGGCGCACCCCAACCCCATCTACGCGGCGGTGGGACTGGCGGGCAGCGGCAAGTCCGGCGTGTTCGGCAAGGAGTTGAAGGACCGCATGCGTGCGTACCGCGACTCGCGCATCCTCGAGTTCGAGGTCTACGCGGAGTTCCTCCCCACGCCCGGTACCTCCGTCACCGTGGAGCCCGAGGTGAAGGACAAGTACGGCATCCCCGTGGCCGCCATCACCCTGGACCGGCACCCGGCGGACTTCGCCGCCACGCGCTTCCTCGTGGAGCGAGGCGAGGAGGTGTTGATGCGCCTGGACCCGGACAGCGTGGAGCGCGTGGGCACGCAGGGTGAGACGACCATCCTCCAGCACGGCACCTGCCGCTTCGGCAACGACGCGGCGGCCTCCGTGCTGGACAAGCACTGCCGCGCGCACGAAGTGCCGAACCTCTACGTCGTGGACGGCAGCTTCATGCCCACCGGCGGCAGCGTGCCCTCCACGCTCACCATCGCCGCCAACAGCTTCCGCGTGGCGGACCACCTGGTGCGCACGCTCAAGGGCTGAAGCCGCGCGCCGCTGACGCGCTACTGGAGGCGCAGCGGCGTCACGTCCACCTTCACCACGTAGCGAGCCTGCATGTCGGAGTCGAACTCCACCAGGTGGTCACCCACGCCGGTGACGTCCGCCTGCTGGGTGAAGACGCCGAACTTCTCCATCTGGTCCAACGCCGCGCGGCCCGTGGACGCCTTGCGCTGCCGTGCGCGGCAGCCCTCCTCGTGCACGGTAATGGCCGTCTCCTCGCCCGCCGCCGTCACCTCCTCCAGGTAGAAACTCACCTTGATGGTGGAAGCCTCCGGCACGCGCACCAGCACCTGCCCGCGGCCGGGGAAGCGGCCTTCGGAGTAGCTCTCCGGCCCGAGGATGCAGCCCGCGTACTCACTGCACACGGGCCAGGACGCCTTGCAGACATCCAGCACGCGCGCGCCGATGAAGTCATCCCGCGAGCCGCCGCATGCGACGAGCATCAATCCCAACACAGCGAACGCCAGTCGCGAGACATTCCGTGTTACAACACCAGACATTCTTCTGAACCTCAGCGAGGAGTGGATGTCCATGCGCATGCGCAACCTGTGGCTGCCTCTCACCATCATCGCCCTGGCGGGCTGCGGAGACGAGTCCGAGGACCTGCCGAACACGCCGCAGCTGCTCATCGACCGTACGGAGCTGAGCTTCGACACGGAGTTCTCCGCGGGGACCTACGTGGGGGCGACGACCTTCAACACGCTCTACATCGAGAACCGCGGCCTCCAGACGCTGGAGCTCACCGAGGCCTCCATCTCCGGCCCCAGCGTCTTCACCATGAAGAAGCCGGAGGACTGGCCGGAGAACGGCCCCCTGAAGCTGGAGACCTACAAGCGCACCTTCATCGAGGTCGCCTTCAAGCCCAACGCCGCGCAGGAGTTCACCGGCAAGCTCACCCTCAAGTCCAACGCCGCCAACGGCGAGACGCGTGAGCTGACGCTCAAGGGCAAGGGCGTCGCGGCGCCGAAGCCGTAGTCCCGGCGAAGGCGGCGGAGGCGTGAAGCCCCGCCGCCCGCCCGGCGCGGCTACCGGGTGAACTGGCAACCGCCCACCCACGCGCCACCGTCCTGCGTGGGCGCCGGGCACGACGTGGGCGAGCCACCATCCGCCGCCGTGTAGCTGCGCGGGTAGTCGCCGTAGCCGGTGCGCAGCGTGTAGCCCACGGGGGTGTAGTCCGTGCGCTCGGTGGCGCTCACCGCCACCTTGAGCGTGCCGCCCTGGATGAAGCGCCGCTCCAGGCAGGAGCACGTGTAGGGCGCCACCGTGACGCGCGTCGTGGTGGCCGTCTTCTCCAGCTGGTACAGCGCCTGGTAGCTGCTGAGCGGCGCGCTCGCGGAGGTGTGCCACGCGCGCATCGCCGTCGGGTTGTAGGCCAGCGTCAGCGCGCCGCCCGTGCTGGTGGTCGTCACCGGCGTGCACGTGCCGGCGCCGCCGTCCGTGGCGGTGCCGTCGCAGAAGGTCAAATCCAGCGCCAGCCCGTGCGGCGTGCCGCCATCCGGCAGGTTGTCCACGTCCCACTGCACCAGCCACGCCGCGTCCTCGGGCGCGCTCAGCGCGGGGAGCTGGTACTCGAAGGTGTCCGTGTCGGAGGGCACCGCGTCGTAGTCCGTGGGGCCGCGCACGCCCAGGCCCGTGGCGCGGTCGTTGTTCCGCAGCCGGCCGTGGCCGTGCGTCAGCTGGCCCTTCGCCTCGAAGGTGGCGTTGCCCACCGGCAGGTTGCCCGTGCCCACGCCGCCGAGCGTCTTGGAGCGCGGCTGCTCCACTCCTCCGCTGTAGGCGTTCTCTTCTTCCGTGTCCTCCGCCGCCCAGGACACCTCCAGCCGGTAGTCACGATCATCCGCCCAGTTGTTGCCGTCGTCCTGCACCACGAAGTGGTACGTCACCTCCGTGCCGTGCGAGGGCACCGGCAGCGCGCCCTGGAAGTTGCTCAGGCCGGGGAAGCGCGCCGGGTCGGACTCCTCGCGCACGGACTGGATGCACAGCACGGCCTCCGCGTTGTTGCAGTAGGTCTGCACCAGCCCCGGCGCGTCGGGGTGCTCGCGCGTGTCGCGCGGGCACACGGCCGGGTTGTTGGAGCAGGTGGCGCGCTGCTCCGCGGTGACAGTCGTGCTGACGGTGCTGAACACCAGCACCTGCCGGTCCGCCAGCTGGCCCAGCGGCAGGGGCAGCGGGTCGAAGCGCGTGGTGGTGGGCCGCTCCGTCAGCCGGTAGCGCAGCACGCTCGGCTTCGTCAGGCTGGACAGCTTCACCGCGAACCAGTCGCGGTCGCCCACGTAGCCCAGCCGGCCCTCGAAGGTCGTGGACGCGCCCGGCGTGCCCAGGTTGTTCGAGTACGCGCGGGCGTAGGCGTCGTTGTCCCCGGACTGGTCGCGCGGGTCCTCCTCGTCCACCACGCGCACCTCGACTTCATACGGCTGGCGCAGGTCGCCCGCGGGCAAGGGATCGTTGTTGCCCTTGTACCCCTTCACCACCAGGGTCCAGGTGCCCGCCAGCTTCACCTTGCGCGCGGTGGCCATCACGCCCGGGTGCACCTTGGGAAGCACGTTGCCCTCCGACTCCTTGTCGGTGCCGTTGGGGCGCAAGAGCTCGTAGGACAGGCGGTAGTTGGGCGCGAAGCCCTGGTCCGGCGCGGTGATGCGCACGTAGGCGATCTTCCCCGCCGTCAGCGGGAAGCTGAAGCGGTCCACGTCGTTGTCCGTGGCCAGGTAGCCCTGCGCGGTGCCCACCTGCACGGCGCCCTGCGCCGCCAGCGCGATGGGCGTGGGCGTGACGTCGTTGGGCTCGTTCGTGTCCGGGTTCTCCAGCAACTCCACGGTGAGCCGGTAGGCGTTGCGCGCGTCGTAGTTGGGGCGCGCGGGGTTCGTGGGCGCGTCCCGCACCACGATGATGAGCTGCGTGCTGGGCGTGCCGTACGGCAGCACGATGTCCACCGGCTTCGGCGCGCCCGCGCCGTGCTGGTCCGACTTCGTCACCAGAGAGGTGTCCTTGTCCTTCTCCCGCACGGAGATGGACAGGTTCACCGGCGTGCTGGACGCCAGGTACGTGCCGGTGACGTGCACCAGCGTGCGCGCGTTGGCGGTGGCGGGGATGTTGACGCGGTACCAGTCCTCGTCACCAGCCTTCACGTCGCCCGTGAGCGCCAGGTAGCGCTCCATGGGCACGCCGGGCTTCAGCTCGCAGTCCGCGTTCGTCAGCGCCTCCTCGCGGTTGTTGCAGAGGTCCTCCACCACGCCCGTGCCGGCGTCCGGCGTGTCCTCCCCGCCGGAGGAACAGGCGGCCAGCAGGAGGAGCGCGAGCGGGAGCAGTCGGGTGCGAAGGCGCATGGGGGAAGTCCGGGAGGCGAAAAAAGAAGTCAGGGGACGGGCGAGAGGGTCGGGGCGACGCCGGGGCAGCCGTCCACGAAGTCCTCGGGGTTCACGCGGATGACGCCATCCGGAGGAGACTTGATGCCGCCCACCGGGTAGCGCACGGAGTCCACGCGGAAGGTGCGCACCAGCGTGCGCGCGGTGGGGTCGTCCGCGGGCAGCATGGCCACGGAGAGGTAGATGTCGTTGTAGCCCGCGCCGCGCTGCACGGTGCCTGCGTCCACGCCGCCGTCCACACCGCCGTCGGCGATCATCGCGATGGTGGGCGCCAGCAGCACGTTGTCCACGCGGAAGCGGTAGCACTGGCGGCCCTGGTCATCCACCGGGCCGTCCGCCTCCATGCTGTAGCGGTACGCGTCCGAGGCCAGGTTCGCGGTGTCCACCTGCAAGGGGCGCATGTGCATGCGCAGCTCGCTGCGGTTGGTGAGGCCGTCCGTGTCCGGGTCCTCGTCCAGGTCCTTGCTGGAGCCCTGCGTGCCGCCGCGCCACTCCATGCCGTCCGGAACGCCGTCGCCGTCGCTGTCCTGGAGGGTGGCGTTGGTGCCGATGAACTGCTCGTCGCAGTCCAGGAGGCCGTCGCAGTCCGTGTCCACGCCGCGCAGCGCGGGCGGGCAGCCCTTGTCCAGACCGCCGCCGTCCGGCTGCGCGACCTGCGTGGGGTCGAACTGCACGCCGCGGTCGCGGAAGTACACCTCCACGCCGTCGCTGAAGCCGTCGCCGTCCGTGTCGCGCAGGTTGGGGTTGGTGCCCAGCTCGTACTCGCGCGCGTCGGAGAGGCCGTCGCCGTCGGTGTCCGCCTCATCCAGCGGGCTGCCCGGGGGCGCGGAGAAGTTGGAGGCCACGAAGTCCTTCACGATGAAGGCGCGGCGCACCTGGCCGAACTGGAAGTTGAGGAAGTTGATGGGCTCGTTGTTGCGGAAGTCGCGGAAGTTGCCGCCGCCCAGCGTGGCCATCTTCTCCAGACGGTCCGCGTTCTGGTTGATGATGAGCAGCGGGCAGCCGCCGTCGCCGAAGCCGCCGTCCTCCGCCACCAGGTCGCACACGGACGGCACGGGCTGGATGGGGTTGAAGACGTGCACGGTGTTGAAGCGCACGTCCTCCACCAGGTCGCGCAGCTGGCGGATGCGCACCACCGCGTCGCCGCGGATGAGCTCGTCGTCCTGGTTGTTGGTGGGCTTGCCGTCCGACAGGAAGATGACCGAGTAGCGCGCCTGCGCCAGCGCGTCGCTCCCGCTGGGCTGCTGCCGCGCCCGCGCGATGTCCGTGTTGATGAGCGAGTAGATGTCCGACAGCGGCTTGACGAAGTCCGTCGAGTCCCGGTTCGGCGACGTGTCCGTGTTGCGGAAGGTGAGCAGCTTCTCCGTGAGGATGGCCTTCGCGGTGGCGTCCAGCCGCGACACCTGCACGAACCCGTCCTCCAGCGGCGGCCCCGGGTTCTGCGTGAGGAACGCCGTGGTGCTGCCCGCGAAGAGCATCACCGCGATGGAGACCTCTTCGTCCTGCGGGAGGTTCTCGATGAGGTCCACCAGCGCCGTGGCGCGCACGCCGTCCGGGTCGCTCACGCGCATGGACTGGCTGGCGTCCATGGCGACGATGATCTTGATGGGCCGGATGACCTCGTTCGCGCCCAGCGTGCAGAAGCGCCCGTCCAGCGCCACGGCCCGGTCCGCGGGCACGTCCGTGTCGCGGCGCGGGTCATAGAGGTACGAGTCCGTACAGGCCATCACCACGGCGAACCCCACCAGGCAGAGCGCCCACCAACGTCCCGCGCGGCTCACGGCGAGGCCCCTCCCTGCGACGGCGACACGCCGACGCAACTGCCCTGGGTCCTCCAGGGATCCACCAATTGGTCAGGACGGCGGAAGTCACCGTCCTCCATGGCCAGGTCCGGCGCCAGCGGCACGCGCACGCTGGGCGGCGCGTACTGGGCCCACGCGCACGCGGTGCGCCAGACGCCGTAGTCCGTGGCCACGCCGCTCTCCGGCGCCTCCGCGAACCACACCTTGAACAGGTTGTAGCCCTGCTTCACGCCGGAGCGGTCCGGCGGCGTCACCAGTTGGAGGTTGGACACGGTGAAGTCGTAGCAGACGCCGTCCGTGTCGGTGCCGCCCGGGACCTTCTTCACCTCGTACTGGATGCCGTACTTGTCGTGGAAGGGCCGGTCGCGCCGGGTGGGGTCGCTGCCGGCCTTCAACTCCTCGTCGTCCGGGATGCCGTCGCCGTCCGTGTCCAGGCCGGACACGCTCGACTGGAGCGGGTTGAGGCCGTACTTCGCCTCCAGCCCGTCCGGCATGCCGTCGCCGTCGCTGTCCACGATGCCCTGGCGCGTCTTGAGGTAGTCCTCGGCGAACTGCGACAGCCCGTCACCGTCCGTGTCCCGGCAGATGCAGCCGGGCGTCAGCGGGGACTGCGGGTTGCAGCCGCGCGCATCCAGGTCGTTGCCCGGCTTGAAACCCTGGTCCTGGCGCCGGTACTCGAAGCCGTCGCTCAGGCAGTCCCCGTCACTGTCGATGGTGAAGGGGTTCGTCTTGAGCGTGAAGCTGTTGTCCAACGCGTCCGGGACGCCGTCGCCGTCGCTGTCCAGCACGCGGCCGTCATCTCCCGGCGCGGAGCTCAGGGGCTCCACCAGCAGCGTCTTCATCACGTTGGGCGACGCGAAGGAGGAGTAGTCCAGCGCGCCCAGGCCCAGCTCGGAGATTTCCGCCGTGTCGCTGAACTCCTGGTAGACGCCGTTGCCCATCTCCGCGAAGCGCTTGAGCAGGAAGGAGGCGATCTTCTTCGCCGCGGCCGGGTACTGCGCCTCCGGGACGCCCGGATAGGTGCCGTAGATGTCCTGGCAGATGGGGCCGCAGGCGCGCACGGCCTCTTCGTTGAAGAGCAGCACCGTGTGCATGCGCACGTCGCCCACGTTGTACTGCGTCTTCAGCTCCATCAGCCGGCGCACGTAGCTGAAGAGCTGGTAGTTCTGGTTGCGGTCCGTGCCCACCTCGAAGCCGGTGATGGCGTCGGTGGTGCTGGTGGCGTTGCAGAAGCTGGTGATGGAGTCGCGCCAGGTGAGGTCCGGCGTGTCCGGCCCCGCGTAGGCGGACAGGTCGTCGTTGGCGGAGCAGCGCGGGTACGGCGTGCCGTCCGTGAGGAACACGACGACGTAGCGCGTGCGCGGCAACAGCTCCGGCGTGGACTGGGACACCGCCTCGATGTCGCTGGCGATGAGGCTGTACGCGTAGCTGAGCGCGCCCTGGTAGTCCGTGCCCTTGCCCAGCTGCGACTGCAGGCCTTCGATGTAGCTGTTGATGTTGCCCGGCGGCGCGAAGCGGTCTCCCGTGGAGGCCGGTGGCCAGGTGTTCTTCACGTTCGTTTCGAACGGGGCAATGGCGATGCTGATGTTGCCCTGGCGCGCGTCGTTGATGCGCCGGAAGCCATTCACCACGTTCTTCAGGGCGCGTACGCGCGCGGGCTCCGTCACGCCCGGCGGGATGATGGCCTGGACCTCCGCGCGCTCGCAGAAGCCGCTGCCCTCCTGCGAGCCCGGCGGATCCGACACGCACATGCTGCCGGACTCGTCCACGACGAGCACCACCTTCACCGGGAAGCCGGTGGGGTTCGCCGGACGCGTGCACACCCGGCCGGTGAGCGTCAGCCGGTCATCCAACTGGGACTGCTCCTGGGCGCGAGGCTCCAGGAGCGTGTCTGAACAGGACAGCACACCCAGGACCAGGAGGCCGGTCGCAAGAAACGGAACAGCGAGCAGACGGCGCATGCGATGCGGACCTCCTGGCACGGGGAACATCCTGGGTTACGCCTTCTTGCGGCGGCGCAGCAGCAGTCCGAGCACGCCAGCGCCCAGGGCCGCGGCGCTACCGCCCGCGGGCAGCGAGGTGCAGCCACCGCCCTCGGAGTCCTGCTTGCCCACCTTCACGAAGAGGCTGGACACGGAGGCGCGCTCATTGGGGAACACGCGGTCCGCGAAGGCCAGGCGCGTGGACACCTGCAGTTCGTACTCGCCTTCCTTGTCCGGGTTGAAGTTGGGCACGCTGCCGTCCACGTACTGGTACTCCCAGTGGCGGCTGTAGGTGACGGCGCCCTTGGGGTTCTCCACCACCGCGGTGGAACCGGAGGGACGCTTCACCACCGTCCAGGTGTACTCGATGGCCGCGCCGTTGCGGTTGGCGAACAGGGGCGGACGCACCGCCATGCCCGTCTTCTCCACGCTGATGGAGCCGCCGGTGCCCACGCTGAAGGGCGACTTCGGGTCGAGGCAGTCGTTCGGGTTGTCCTTGTTGAGGACCACGCAGTAGCGCGTGTCGCACGCGTCGCCGATGCCGTCGCCGTCGTCATCCGCCTGGTCGCGGTTGGCCACCAGCTGGCAGTTGTCCACGTTGTTGAGGACGGAGTCGTTGTCGATGTCCGGATCGCACTTGTCGCCGATGCCGTCCGCGTCCGTGTCCTTCTGGTCCGGGTTGGACAGGCCGGGGCAGTTGTCCAGGTTGTCGGAGACGTTGTCGCCGTCCGCGTCCACGCGGCACAGGCTCAGGTCCGCCGGCATCTCGGTCTGGATGGGGTTGGCGACGAGCGGGCAGCTGTCCTCGCCGTCCGGCACGCCGTCGTTGTCGTCGTCCGCGTCACAGACGTCGCCGATGCCGTCCTGGTCGTTGTCCGCCTGGTTGGCATTGGGGATGGTGGGGCAGTTGTCCTCGCCGTCCAGCTTGCCGTCGTTGTCGTCGTCCGGGTCGCACGCGTCGCCAATGCCGTCGCCGTCGCCGTCCAGCTGGGTGGCGTTGGAGACCGCGGGGCAGTTGTCACAGGCGGTGCCGACGCCGTCGCCGTCCGCCGTGTCGTCCTGGTCGCGGTTGGACGTGAAGGGGCAGTTGTCCTTGTCGTCCGCCTTGCCGTCGCCGTCCGCGTCGTCCGTGTACGACAGCGTCTTGCCGTCGTCCGTGTACGCCACCCAGACGGAACAGCCACAGCCACAACCGCAGCCGCCGCCCTCCTCCTTGGGGCGACCGCACTCGTCTCCGAGGCACTCCGGGTTGTCCGGGTTCTGCTCCTGGGCCTGCACGGTGCGGGGACTCAGCACCAGGAACGCTCCGAGCGCCAACAGGGGGGCAATGCGACCGATAGTCATGGTGACTCCTTTCACAACCCCTGCCCTAGCAAGAGGCGATCCCGCGTCTGTAGGAGTTTCAGGGTCAGGAACTTCAAGGGGTTGCGCGTTCGGAAGAGACTGCTACAGGAAGGGTGTGGGGGGGACACCCCATTGAGACTGTGGGGAATACCCCACGCCGGGGGGCCCTCTCAGGTGCCCACGATGAAGTCGTCGGAGAGCATGGGGACCATGCCCGCGGGGGTGCGGCCCGTGTCGGGGTCGTATTGGATTTCCTGGATGAAGAGCGAACCCACGCCGGCGCCGCGCGGATCATTGTCCCGGCCCACCTGGAGGTAGAGGTAGACCTCGTTGGTGCCCGCGGAAATCACCTCGCCGGGAATCAGCGGGTGGGGGCGCTCCAGGGTGGGGACCAGGGAGACGTTCTCCACGCGGGTGCGGTAGCAGGCGCGGTCGCTGGTGGCGGTGGGCGGCAGCGGGACGATGGAGTAGCCGTAGCCGCGCTCGCGGTGGAAGTCGAGGTCGGCGCTGAGCGGGTCGGTGTGGGCCTCCACCTCCGCCACGTTGGAGACGCCGTCGCGGTCGGTGTCGAGCAGGTCCTCGGCGATGAGCGGGTTCGTCTGCGACAGGGCCTCCACCAGGTCCGGCAGGCCGTCGCCGTCCGTGTCGCCCACGCAGGGGTCGCTGCCGAGCACGCGCTCCTCGCAGTCGTTGAGCCGGTCGCCGTCCGTGTCCTGCGTCACGCTGCAGCCGTTGATGATGTCCACGGCGAGCGGGTCCAGGCCCATGCGCAGCTCCACGCCGTCCATGAGCCCGTCCTGGTCGGTGTCGGGGGAGGTGGGGTCCAGGCCCAGGGCGCGCTCGTCGTCGTCCGACACGCCATCGCCGTCGCTGTCGACGAGCATCTGGCCGTTGCGCACCTGCACGTTGCGGTTGAAGGCGAGGAAGCGCTTGAGCTTGAGCGCGTTGTCGAGCGCGCCGTAGTCCAGCCGCGCGAGCGCGTTGGGCAGGCCCACGAAGTCGGTCTCCACGGGCACGCTGCCGCCCGCGTTCGCGATGGCGGCCACCTGGAGGCGGGTGACGGGGTCCGGCGTCTGGCCTCGGACGTAGACGGGCTGGACGCTGACGCCGCCCGCGCCCAGCTGCTCCACCAGGCCCTTGAGCTCGCCCACCACGGCGGTCAGTTCGCACTGGCTGCACGAGGCGTTGCACTGGGCCTGGGCTTCCGGGGTCGCGTTGCAGCCGGCGGCCTGGGCCAGCGCGGTGCACCGGCTGTCGATGCCGATGTTGTAGGCCGGGTTGTCACAGCTCACGTCGGAGCTGCGGATGACGGGCGCGACCACGTAGCGCGAGCGCGCGACCTCGCCCTTGCAGGCGGCCTGCATGTCGCCGGACATCAGGCTCTTGGACAGCCGCAGCGCGGAGCGGATGCTGATGGGGCCCTGCTGCTGGTAGCTGGCGTAGCGAGGCAGGACGGACTGGAAGGAGGCGGCGTCCGTGAAGCTGCCTTGCAGGCCGGTGGCCACCGAGTGGAAGGCCACGAGCCCGAAGCGCACCTGAGGGCCGGTGAAGCGCGAGGTGAGCGTGGTGAGCCCGTCCACCGCGGAGCCCACCACCTCCGGCTCCACGCCGGTGCCGCCCTGAAGCGCGAAGATGACCTTCACGGGGAACGCGTCGCCCGTGGCCTCGGGGACGCAGAGGTCTCCCTCGAAGTTGGCGCGGTCGCGTGTACCGCCCGCGCGGTCATCAATCGAATAGAGCCCCGCGTCGGTGCACGACAGCCACAACGTTGGAAGCAGGAGCCAGGCGACCCGGGGGGAGGAACGCATTCGTTGGATTGTAGACCTCAGCCCCCCCTTCCAACGCAAGCGACCCGAGTGCCGGCTCCACGTGAAGGCCCCGACACCCCTCCCGCCTTTTCGCGCCGACAGAGAAAAGCTCGCCGCCAACCAGACTGGAATGTCCACATCCCGCCTGGAATCAGCCCCCAACAGAATCCTGGTATTCCCGGGATGGTTCCGATTTCGGGGAGGGGAAAGACATTGCCCTCGCTGTCCAACCAATCCCCAAGGAGCAAGACCATGAAGAAGACGCACGTGAAGCTGGGCGGGACCGTGGCGATGTTCGTGCTGGCGCTGGGTGCGACGGGCGCGATGGCTCACAACCGTGAGGTGAAGAGCCATGATCCGCGCATGGCGGTGTCGATGGAGGAGGTCGTGCTGGTGTCGAAGACGGGCCCCCTGGCGGGGGGTTCCGGCAGCGGCAACGGCAACTGCGGCATCCTCAGCAACATCCTCGGTGGCGGCAACATCATCGGCAACACCACGGGCAACCTGCTGGGCCTCTTCATCGGCGGCGGCAGCATCTCGGGCAACTGCAACTGACGCCAGCTGACGTCACAACCCCCTGAAGTGATGTAGCGGTCCATTCAAGACGGACCCGACGCCGGAGGTGCCCCCTCCGGCGCTCGGTCTGGAGCCCCCATGCGACACACGTTGACTCCCCGGCACGGGTTGTTGACCGGCCTCGCCGTGCTGCACCTGCTGATGGTGGCCCGTGGCGCGCTGCACGTGCCCCTGCTCCCGCTGACAGACACCGGGCGGACCTGGGCCCAGGCCTATGGGCATTGGACGGGCTCGAGCAGTGGCTTCAGTTTCTTCGCCCCCGGGGTGAGCCCGGCGGTGCGTGTCTCCTTCGACCTGGAAGGTGCGTCCGGCGAACAGCTGCACGACGACTTCCGGTCCGACAACGGCGCCGTGAGCGTGCGCATCCATTCCATGAACCTGCGCTTCAGCCTGGAGGAGAGCCGGGACGCGCTGGCCCGCGCGTGGGCGGCGGCGATGTTCGGCCGGCATCCGGACGCGAGAGCCGTCACGGTGCGCGTGGAGTCGCTCCAGTTGCCCAGCATGGAGGGACACATGCAAGGGTCGCAGCCGCTCTGGACGGAGGCCTACCGTGCGGAGTTCCAGCGGCGCGTGCCCGCGGCCGTGTCCACCGGTGAGGTGACGCCATGAGCGCCCGGACCTGGAAGTCCGCCGTGGGTGCCAGGCTGGCGGCGTTCGTCGGCGAGCCCTCTTCTCCGCAGCCGCTGGGCGTGTTGCGCATCGGCGTGGCGGCGCTGCTGCTCATCCAGGCATGGAGCCTGTCGGAGATCCTGCCGGAGCTGTTGGGCAACCAGGGCTGGGTGCCCTGGAGCGTCTCCGAGGCGATGGCATCCCCTTCCGTGCCCCGGGTGGGCGCGGTGGTGGCCGCGCTGGCGCCGCTGGGCTTCTCGCAGGCGGCCAGCATCCAAGGCCTGACGTTCTTCTACGTGGTGGCGCTGCTGGGGCTGCTGCTGGGCCTGCACACGCGGCTGTCGTCGGTGGTGGCGTGGATCCTCCACACGGTGCTGCTCAACAGCATCAGCTTCTTCTCCTACGGCGTGGAGACCTTCGCGCACATCAGCCTGTTCTATTGCGCGGTGATGCCGGTGGGCACGGCGTACTCCCTGGACGTGCGGGCGGGCAGGCTCTCCGGCGCGCCGTCCGCGCTGGCGACGCTGTCGCTGCGCGTGTTGCAGGTGCACCTGTGTCTCATCTACCTGACCACGGGTCTGGAGAAGATGCTGGGGCCCGTGTGGCGCGACGGGACGGCGCTCTGGGAGGTGCTGATGCAACCCCAGTACGGCCAGTTCGACTTCGCGTGGCTCGCGACGGTGCCGTGGATGGTGAAGCTGGCCACGTGGGGCACGCTGGTGGTGGAGGTGGGCTACGCGTTCTGCGTCTGGCCCCGGCGCACGCGGGGGCTCTGGGTGGCGCTGACGATGAGCCTGCACCTGGGCATCGCGGTGATGATGGGGCTGTGGATGTTCAGTGGGATGATGGCCGTGCTCACGTTCGCGGCGTTCGGGTGGCCCCTGGTCGCCGAAACGATGCGCACGCGGGTCCGCGCCGCGGTGCTGTTCCCCTTCCACTCCGGGACCGCGCGTTAGGGCTCACAGCGTGAGCAGGTACGCGAGCAGGTCGTCCCGCTCCTCGGCGGAGAGTTCCTGCGCGGCGCCGTGATTCAGACCTGGGGTCTCCAGCAGCGTGCGCAGCGGGAAGCGCGAGCCCACCACGAGCCGGTCCTCCTGCACCGTGTAGCCCGCCGTGGCGCTCGTCAGGAGGGGCCACACGTCCCAGGTGCCCACCAGCGAGGGCGGCGCTGCTCCTGTCACCAGTTGCTGCTGCTCCAGCCGCAGCGGCAGCGCGATGGGCGTGCCGACGTCCTGATACTGGCCCCGCGTCGAGGGGTCCTGGTCCAGGGTGAAGAGGGGCGTGGGGTGGCAAGCCATGCACCGGGCCTTCCCTTCGAAGAGCGCCAGGCCCTTCACCGGATGGCCAGTCCTGCCGTCCGGCAGCGTGACGGTCTCCAGCGGCGCACCGTCCTCTCCCCGGTACGGGTTGGGCGCGGTGGGCAGCAGCGAGGTGTAGAGCGCCAGCGCCTCCACCTCCGACGGCAGCGGATCCGGGTTGTGGTAGCGGTTGCGCCCGCCCACCGTCTCCACCGTCTCCGCGATGCTGCGCGTGCTCGCGGGCGTGAAGTAGGGCGGCGTGTCCCGGCTGCCCAGGGCCGTCGTGGACCGGTAGATGCGCATGGGGCGCGTCTTCTCGAAGAAGACACCTCCCGTGTGCCCTTCGATGTGGCACGCGTCGCAGCTCATGCCCGTGCGGCCCACGTCGGAGAAGTAGAGCACCTGGCCCAGCCGGCGCTGCTCGCGCGAACGCACGTCCACCACCGGCCACTGCCGCGTCACACGCGCGTTTCCCGCCCGCGCCTCACGCACGTCCACCACCGCCACCGTGCCCGTGAAGCGGTTGAGCACGTAGAGCGTGCGTCCGTCCGGGGACAGCGCCAGCGAGCGCGGCCCGGAGTGCAGCTCCAGCCCCGCCCTCCCCTTCGTCCCCAGGTCCTCCACGGGGCGGATCCATGGCGTGCCTTCCGGCGCGAGCACCGGCAGCGTCTGGAGCACCGCCTCTCGCGCGGCCGCGTCGCTCTTCACCAGCGCCTTCGCGTCCAGCACCCGCACCTGCCCCAGGCCCACGTCCGCCGCGTAGAGCAGCCCGGCACGGTCATCCAGCGCCAGCCCCTCCGTCACGCCCGCGCCGAAGCCCCGGTGCCGCACCACCTCCTGCCGGTCCAGGTCCAGCACCGCGACGCCGCTGTTCGCGCTCACCTCCATGCGCTGGGCGTTGGGCCCCACGTTCGGCCCCAGGCTCGACATGAAGAGCCGCTTCAAGCGGTCGCTCGCGACCAGGGCTCGCGGCGCCTTGCCACCCATCACCTGCGCGGAGAAGGCCTCCGTGGTGCCTCCGACAATGGGGACGCCGGGCTTCGGCACCACCGGCGCCAGCTCCCGGCCGTCGTCCTGGCGCAGCAGCACCACCTGCCCCGTCTGGAGGCTGCCCACCGCGAGCAGTCCGTTCCACCGCGCCATCGCGCGCGGGTTCGGATCCACGGCCGCGCTCCATTTCTCGCGGCCATCCTCCAGCGCGAGCGCGTGCACCGTGTCTCGGAGGTGCTCGGCGACGAAGGCCACGCCCTTCGCTCCGTCCACCTCCAGGCCCCATGCGCCCGAGGGCGCGGGGACGACCCGGGCCTTCCGCTCCGGCGCGTCCAGTGCGTACAGCCAGAGCTCCGCGCCGTACTGGTGGGCCACGCCCAACCAGGGATGCCCGCTGGCGTCCTTCCAGGTCGCGAGCGCGGACGGCCCATCTCCCACCGCCATCGCCTCCACGCGGCCGGACTCCACGTCCAGCGCGAACACCGTGTCCGTGGGCGGCGACGCGACGAAGAGCGTGCGCCCGTCCGGGGACAGCGCCATCGCCATCAGGTCCGGGAAGGCCGCGTCGTTGACCAGGGTGAGCCGCGCGGTGCCCGTGGGCCGGGGCCCGGTCGCGGCGAGCGACAGCTGCACGTCCGTCTGGAAGGTGCCCTCGGGGAGCTGGAGGTCGGAGGGGAGCCTCGCGTAGCCATGGCGCGCGTCCACCACCGTGAGCGGCACCTCCCGCGACAGGGGCGCGCCGAGCACCAGCCTCAGGCCCGGCACCAGGTTCTCACCATAGAGGGCGATGGGCTGCGAGGTCTGGTTGCTGGTCAGCTTCGGGCCCACCGCCTGGAGGATGGGGCGCGGCTCAGCGGGAGCGGCGGACGGCGCGGGCGTGGGCGTTGGCGCGGGCCCGCTCGGGGGCATCCACACGAAGACCCCAAGGCCCAGGAGCACCAGGGCGCCGAGCACGGCCGCGATCCATCCCCGATTGCGAGTGACACCTATCACGCGTGGGCATGCCTCCGCGCGCGAGCATCCTCCATCCGCCCACCGTGTCACGATGACTTCGTGCCACGTCTGCTCGCATGCTGGGGAGGCGCCGCTCGGAGGGAATCCCACGGGACGTTTCCAGCGTACCGGCACGAAGAAGGACAAGTCGTGGAGCGTCCGCCCCAGGTGAGGTGGACTGCCCCCCACACCTGATCGCCACAGGCCATGCCATGGGGCTGGAGTGTGCGTTGACAGGTCGGGGCTCGCATCGCTTAACCTGTTGATGATGCGACGTTTCCTCTTCTTCTGTGCCGTCGCCAGCGTGCTCGGCTTCGGTCCCCTCTCCCCCGCGAACGATGCCTGGGCCCAGGGGCGTGCACGCGCTCCCAAGACGAAGGCCGTGAAGCCGGCCAAGCCCAAGAAGGGCTCCAGCAAGGCGCCCCCGCGCATCGAGACGAAGTCGAGCACGGCCGTCACGGACCCTGTGACGGGGGATGCCTCGGCCGCCGCGTCGTCCGCGCCGCCGCAGCGTGGCCCGTCGCGCATCGACTTCGACGACCGCCTCATCCAGGGCCAGACGAACAAGTCCGGCGCCGTGTACCTCTATGACCGCAAGGAACTGAAGACGCGGTCGATGCTCCGCGAGCGCGACAGCTTCCGCTCGGAGACGCTCGCCACCGTCTACGATCAGTAGGGCCGTACCGCCCATCACCCTTCGAAGGGAGCGTCACCGTTGAGCGGCCAGCCCAGCGTCCTGCAAGTCGTCATCCTCCGCGACGGCCTCCTGGTGGGGACGGAGGTCTTCGTCCCCGGCACCTACGCGCTCGGCTCCGATGCGTCGTCGGATCTGCGGCTGGACGACGCGTCCGTGTCGCCGCGCCATGCGTTGCTGTACTTCCAGAACGGCCGCACCGCGATCCAGGACGCGGGCGGTGGAACCAGCGGCGTCTTCGTCAACGGACACCAGGTCACCGCCTGTGAGATCCGCTCCGTGGACGAGGTGCTGTGCGGTCCGTTCGTCCTGAAGACGCGGATCCTCAACCAGCGTCCCGTCGAGACCAAGCCGCAGCCGCCGCCCGAGGTCGCCGCGCTCCTCGGAGGTGCGGGGGCTCCGCACTCCGCGATCCCGAACGGAGGGAACGGGGCGACGCACGCGTTCGGGCCCGCCACGAATGGCTTCGCGCCCCAGCACGGCGCGCAGGCCGTCCACGCGCAGCAGACCGTCGTCGCACAGCAAGCTCAGCAAGCCGCGCTGGCACAACAGCAGGCTGCATACGCGCAGCAACAGGCGCAGCAGGCCGCACTCGCGCAGCAACAGGCGCAGCAAGCCGCCTACGCACAGCAGCAGGCCGCCTACGCACAGCAGCAGGCGCAACAGGCCGCCTACGCGCAGCAGCAAGCCCAGCAGGCCGCGTTGGCACAACAGCAGGCGCAGCAGGCCGCCTACGCCCAGCAGCAGGCTCAGCAGGCCGCGCTGGCACAACAGCAGGCGCAGCAGGCCGCCTACGCGCAGCAGCAGGCTCAGCGCGCCGCACAGGCCCAGCAGGCGCAGCAGGCCGCATACGCGCAGCAGGCACAACAAGCGGCGCATGCGCAGCATCCGGGTGCGCACGCCCAGCAGCAGGCGCAACAGGCGGCCTTCGCGCAGCAGAACGCGCACGCCCACCCCGGCGCGCACGCGGGGCATCCCCAGGCCGCGCACGCTCAGACGGGCCACGCACCGCAGGCCGCGCACCTGAATGGCGCCCACGCCGCGCAGCCCGCGGCCTCGAAGCCGGCCCCCGCTCCCGCGGTTCCCCCGGGCACCGTCCCCTCCGCGCGGCGCCGTCCTCCGTCGGAGGTCATGCCCAGCCTCCTCGTCGCGGACGATCTGCTCGCGGACCTGGACGCGGACGTCGCGGCGCCCACCTCCGGCCCCCTCGTCCTCGACAAGACCCCGGCCAGCCGCCCCACGCACGCGCCGAAGATCGGCCCGGGCAAGGGCGCGGCCCAGCTCTACCTGGAGCTGTACTGGGGCGCCGTGCGCCGCGACGCGCGCCGCTTCGCCCCGGACGCGAAGAAGCCCGTGAAGGCCGCCCAGGAGGAACTGGCCCCCATGCCGCTGTGGGGCTTCACCCTCCCGGAGGGTGACGACTTCACCCTCGCCGAGTCCGTCAACGGCAACTACCGCCTCTTCGTGCCCCCCGGCACCGACGTGGAGAAGGCGCACAGCGACGGCCGCTTCGCCCCCGTCACCACCGCCGCGCTCGAGTCCGACGGCAGCCGCCGCTTCGTCACCCTGCGCGACGGCGCCGCCGCCCGCCTCACCCAGGGCAAGATGTCGCTCGTCGCCTACGCGGCCCCCGCCCCCGAGCGCGTCTTCGTCAACCCGCTCAAGGGCCTGCCCTGGCTGACCCTCTTCTTCCTCGCCATCTTCGGCGGCGGCCTGGGCTGGTTCATCGCCACCCGGCCTCAAGGCCCCGCGACCGCGGACTTCACCCAGAAGAACCTGCCGCCCGTCGCGCTGCGCCTCATCGCCCCCGAGCCCAAGAAGAAGGAAGAGGCCAAGAAGAAGCTCGAGGCCCTCAAGAAGAAGGAGCCCGTGAAGGAGAAGCCCGTCGTCGCGGAGAAGGCGCCTCCCAAGCCCGTCAAGGAAGTGCAGGTCCCCAAGGCCGTGGCCGCCGCTCCGGAGAGCAAGGCGCTCAAGGCGCTCGCGAAGCTGTCCGCCGCGGGCCCCGCCGCCAATGACCTGCTGGCCGCCGTGGACAAGCTGGGCAGCGGCCCGGGCAGCAAGAACGCCAAGCAGACCAACTACAAACTCGCGGGCCTCATCGGCAAGGCCCCCATCGCCAACGCGGGCCTGGGCACCTTCGGCCTGGGCGGCGGCGGCAAGGGCGGCGGCGCCACCCTGGGCGCGGAGCTGCTGCGCGGCAAGGGCGGCGGCGGCATTGGCGCGCTGGGCGCTGGCGGCGTGGGCAAGGGCGCGGTGGGCGGCACCGTCACGCGCGCCACCGCTCGCAGCATCTCCTCCACCCAGGGCACCGTGGACCGCGAAGCCGTGGCCAAGGTCATCAACAGCCACCTCAATGAGGTGCACGGCTGCTACGAGCGCGCGCTGCTCAAGGACCCCGGCCTCGCTGGCAAGGTGGTGCTGGAGTGGGCCATCGGGCTCAACGGCCGCGTCGCCTCCGCCAAGACGAAGTCCTCCACCCTCCGCAACGCCTCCGTCGAGGCGTGCATCCTCAGCAGCCTGAAGGGCTGGCAGTTCCCAGCTCCCAAGGGCGGCCAAGTCATCATCACGTACCCGTTCCTCTTCAACTCGGTCGGCTACTGACGCGGGGGCCATCCCCCACCCC
>NZ_RAWF01000155.1:0-24683 GCF_003612075.1 Corallococcus sp. CA041A | reverse complement strand
CCCCGTGACGGCCCCGCCCGCCGCCGCTGAAGCGCCCGCCACCACGTCCGTGGGCCGCATCAACGCCCCGTCCCAGCAGGCGGCCCGCACGGCGCGCCCGTCGGATTCCGCCTCGCGCCCCACCCAGCGCCGTCCGCAGGTGGTGGTGGAAGAGGTCGAGGACGACGAGGACGAGCCCTCGTCGCGCCGCAAGAGCCCGCCCAAGAGCAACGGCAGCAAGATGCTGTCGATGGTCCTGCTCATCCTCATCCCGCTGTTCGCGGGTGGATACGGCTTCTACTCGGCGCAGGCCAAGAAGCGCAGCCGCGAGCTCAAGAAGAACCTGGACGTCGCCACCGAGCAGCTCAAGCACGACTCGTTCGCCAGCTACAAGAAGGCGTGCGAGGCGGCGGACCTGGCCCTGGAGGTGGACGCCGACTCCACTGCGGCCCACGGTTATCTGGCGTACGCGTACGCCATCCGCTGGGGTGAGCACGGCGGCGGCGACGACGCGCGCCGGCAGGCCGAGGAGCACCTGGCGGCGGCCCAGAAGGGCAAGGAGCTGTCCAGCCACCTCATCGCCGCTCAGGCGCTGATCAAGACGTACAGCGGTGACGGCAAGGGCGCGCTGGCCTCGCTGGAGACGCAGGTCAAGGAGCTCAACGACCAGAACAAGGCGTCCTCGCTCCTGTACCTCACGCTGGGCCTCATCCAGATGAACGCGGGTGACCTGGAGCGCGCGCGCGACAGCCTGGAGCGCGCGCAGGCGCTGGCTCCGGATGATCCGCGCGTCTACGCGGGCCTGGGCGCGGTGTACCGCCGGCTGGGCCAGGACAACACCGCCTGGAAGAACTACGACTTCGCCCTGCGCTACGAGAAGGACCACCCGGAGTCGCTGCTGGGCCGCTCGCTCCTGATGCTGGAGCAGGACGCGCCGAACTACGCGGTGGCCAGCCGGGACATCAAGAAGCTGCTGGAGGCGGAGCCCCCGCCCAGCCCGCGTCAGCTCGCCACCGCGCAGCTCGCTCGCTCGC
The DNA here is from genome assembly GCF_003612075.1 of Corallococcus sp. CA041A. Classification (NCBI taxonomy): domain Bacteria; kingdom Pseudomonadati; phylum Myxococcota; class Myxococcia; order Myxococcales; family Myxococcaceae; genus Corallococcus; species Corallococcus sp. CA041A. Next base: position 23,670 of record NZ_RAWF01000155.1, on the reverse strand, counting down.
TGCTCATCGCCCGCGTGGCGCTGGCCATGCCCACGCTCAAGCCGGACCAGCAGCAGCTGCTGACCGAGGCCACGGGCGTGCCGGCGGAGCCCGCCAAGGCGAAGCAGGAGGTCACGAAGGCGGAGGAGACCGGCTTCGCGCTCGACAAGCAGAACCCGGAGCTGAACCTCATCAAGGGCCGCCGCCTGCTGGCGGAGGGCAACTTCGACGCGGCCGCGGAGGAGATCCGCAAGGCCATCCGCGCGGACGGCAGCCGTGCTCAGTTCCACGTCGAGCTGGCCAAGGCCCTCATGGGCAAGCCGGGCGGTGAGAAGGAGGCCTCCGAGGCGCTCGTCACCGCGCTCAAGACGATGGGCGACAGCCCCAAGCTGGTGGTGATGCTGGGCAACGCCTACCGCCGCCAGAACAAGCTGGAGGACGCGCTCGCGCAGTACCAGCGCGCGGTGAAGGACCCCAAGGCGAAGAACCCGGAGGCCCGGCTCGCCATGGGCGCCATCTACCGGGAGCGCTCGGAGTGGGACAAGGCGAAGGAGCAGCTGGAGAAGGCCAGCCAGGAGTTCTTCGGCCAGCCGGACCGCGTCGCCAACGCGCTCACGGAGCTGGGCCGCGTCTACCAGGGCAAGGGCGACGCCGCGAAGGCGGACGAGACCTACCAGCGCGCGCTGCAGGCCGACGAGAACTACTCGGCGGCCTACTACTTCTACGCGCAGCTGCTCTCCAAGGACGCCAAGCAGTCGGGCAAGGTCAAGACGCTGGCGGCCGAGTACGTGCGGCGCGAGCCCAAGGGCGAGTACCTCGCCGACGCGCAGCGGCTCGCGGGGAACTGAAGCCCCGCCTCCCGCTGTCCCCCACGCCGCGAGGCCCCTTCCCGGGCTTCGCGGCGTTTCGTTTTTGACGGGGGGCGACAAGGCAGGCTGATGTGGCGGGGAGCCCCAGCCTTGCCACCCCTCCCGGGTGACGGTATGGGAGGGTCCACCCCACACCCCCTTGACCGGTAGCCGGGAGCGACCGCGGTCCAGGGACTACCTGCTGGAGTCCGCTTGAGCGCGCGTGCCCTGTCCCAGTCGTCCACCGCGTCCGACCTGATTTCCCTCACCAAGCCGAGGCTGTCGTCGCTGGTGCTCATCACCGCGGCGGGCGGCATGTTCATGGCTCCGGGGCACTTCACGCCGGTGCGGACGCTGGTGACGCTGCTGGCGACGGCGGGCACGGTGGGCGCGGCGAACGCGTTCAACTGCTACTGGGAGCGTCACAGCGACCAGTTCATGGCGCGCACGCGCAACCGGCCGCTGCCCGCCGGGCGCATGGACCCCAACACGGCGCTGTGGTTCGGCCTGTCGCTGGCGGCGGTGTCGCTGCCCGCGCTGGTGCTGGGCGCCAACCTGCTCACCGGCGTGCTGGGGCTCGTCGCGCTGCTCAGCTACGTGCTGGCGTACACGCCGCTCAAGGCCCGCACGTCCGCGGCGATGCTGGTGGGTGCGATTCCCGGCGCGCTGCCTCCGCTCATGGGCTGGACGGCGGTGACGGACCGGGTGGACGCGGGCGGCTTCGCGCTGTTCGCCATCATGTTCCTCTGGCAGATGCCGCACTTCATCGCCATCGCGCTGTTCCGCAAGGACGAGTACGCCGCCGCGGGCCTCAAGTCCGTTCCGCTGGAGCGCGGGGACGAGTCCAGCCGCGCGCAGGTGGTGCTCTACCTGGTGGCGCTGGTGCCCATGACGCTGTTGCCGTTCCAGCTGCACATCGCGGGCACGTGGTACCTGGCCGCGGCGGTGCTGCTGGGGCTGGGCTTCCTGGGCCTGGGGGCGTGGGGCTTCTTCAAGCACCTGGGAAAGCCCTGGGCGCGCCAGACGTTCGTGTATTCGCTCGTGTATCTCACCGGCCTGTTCGCCGTGATGGCGCTGGACCGCATCCCCCGCGGCTAGCCCCCTCGCTGCGTCCGGGTGCGAGGCCGCCTTTCGCATGCCTGACACCTCCGTTCCAACCCCGCCCCCGCCGCTGCTGCGCATCGAGGGGCTCACGCGCCGCTTCGGCGAGCGCACCGCCGTGGACGGGCTGTCGCTGTCCGTGCAGCCGGGCGAAATCCTGGGTCTCCTGGGGCCCAACGGCGCCGGCAAGTCCACCACCTTCCAACTGCTCGCGGGCCTGCTCTCGCCGGACGCGGGGCAGGTGCACTTCGCCGGCAAGGTGCTGTCCCTGAGCGACCCGGCGCTGCGGCGCCAGATGGGCATCATCTTCCAGAAGAGCAGCCTGGATGACCTGCTCACCGCCCGGGAGAACCTGCTCCTGGGCGCGCGGCTGTACGGCCTCACGGGCGCGGACGCGAAGGCGCGCGTCGAGACGATGCTGTCGCTCATCGGCCTGCAGGACCGGGGCGATGAGAAGGTGGGCACCTGGTCGGGCGGCATGCGCCGGCGGCTGGAGCTGGCGCGGGCGCTGGTCCACCAGCCGCGCGTGGTGCTGATGGATGAGCCCACGCAGGGCCTGGACGAGGCGGCCTTCCGCACCTTCTGGACGCACCTCAAGCGGCTGCGCGACGCGCAGGGCGTCACGGTGCTGCTCACCACGCACCGCGCGGATGAAGCGGAAGGGTGCGACCGGCTGGCGGTGCTGGACGCCGGGAAGCTGGTGGCGTGCGACACGCCCCGGGCGCTCGCCTCGCGCATGGGCGGGGACATCCTCACGCTGGAGGGCCCGGAGCCGGAGGCGCTGGCCGCGCAGGTGACGGAGCGGCTGGGGCTCGCGGCGACGGTGGTGGAGGGGCGGGTGCAGGTGGAGGCTTCGCAGGGACACGCGCTGGTGCCGCGGCTGGTGGAGGCCTTCCCCCCGGGACGGTTCGCCTCCGTGTCGCTGCGCCGGCCCACGCTGGCGGACGTGTTCCTCCAGCTCACCGGGAAGGCCCTGGGGGCGGATGCTCCCTCGCCCACGCCCGCGCCGAGGAAACGCCGATGAGCGCCGACATCCCCGTGCCTGTTCCGTCCCCCTCACTGGACGCTCCCGCCGCCCCGGTCCACCGCCGGGAGCCGGGGACGCTGGCCTTGCAGTGGGCCACCGTGTGGGTGCTGCTCTCGCGCGACGTGGTGCGCTTCTTCCGGCAGCCCAGCCGGGTGGTGGGCGCGCTGGCGCAGCCCATCCTGTTCTGGTTCGTCATCGGCTCCGGCTTCGCGGGTTCCTTCCGCGTGGAGGGCGCGCAGGGGCTGGGCTACCAGCAGTTCTTCTTCCCGGGCGTCGTCACCATGGTGGTGCTCTTCAGCGCCATCTTCGCCACCATCACCGTCATCGAGGACCGCAAGGAGGGCTTCCTCCAGGCGGTGCTGGCGGGGCCGGGCTCGCGGCTGGCGGTGGTGCTGGGCAAGGCGCTGGGGTCGTCCACCATCGCGCTGATGCAGGCGTCGCTGTTCCTGCTCTTCGCGCCGCTGGCGGGCGTGGACGTGAAGGCGGTGGACTACCCGCTGCTCGCGGCGGTGATGGTGCTGTCCGCGCTGGCGCTCACCGGCATGGGCATGGCGCTCGCCTGGTGGGTGAAGTCGAGCGCGGGCTACCACGCGGTGATGAGCCTGGTGATGCTGCCCATGTGGGTGCTCTCCGGGGCCATGTTCCCGGTGAAGGGCGCGGGGCCGGTGATGTCATGGGTGATGACGCTCAACCCGATGCGTTTCTCCGTGGAGGGCGTGCGCCGCGCGCTGTACGGGGCGCAGGCGTCGCTGGCGGTGGGCTCGCAGGGTGGGGCGACGGTGGGGTGGGAGGTGCCCGCGCTGCTGGCGTTCGCGGCGGTGTTCGTCGGGCTGGCCGCGTTCAGCGTGAGCCGCCGCGAGTAGCCGTGCGCCGTGTGTCGATGGACTTGCCCGGTGCCTTCCACTACGACGGCGGGCACCGCATCACGAAATATCCTCCAGAGGAGACCGCCTCATGAAGCTGCGTCTGCTTGGCTTGTCGATGGTCGGTGTCGCGGGGCTCTTGGCCCTGCCCGCGTGCAAGAAGGAGGAGGCGCCCACGTCCCCCGCCGAGCGTCCGGCGGCCCCCACGCAGCAGGCCGTGCCTCCGGCTCCCACTGCGGGAGCGGGTGCGGGCGAGGCGGCGGCCCCGGCGGTGCCCGCGGGCAACGGCGTGGTGAAGGGCACGGTGTCGTTCACCGGCACGCCGCCGGTGATGGCGGAGCTGGCGCCCAGCGTCGACCCCGCGTGTGACGGACGGCCGGAGAAGGAGCAGTCCGTGCTGGTGAAGGACGGCAAGCTCCAGAACGTGCTCGTGCGCGTGAAGGGGCCGGTCGCGGGTGCGCCCGCGGCGCCGTCCACGCCGGTGGAGGTGGACCAGTCGAAGTGCACCTACGTGCCTCGCGTGCAGGGTGCGGTGGCGGGCCAGCAGGTGGTGTTCAAGAACAGCGACGGCACGCTGCACAACGTGCGCGGCGTGGTGGGCGCCAAGCCCCTGTTCAACGTGGCGCAGCCGCCCTCTGGCGCGCCGGTGCAGAAGCCGATGCCCACGGACGCGGAGGTGCTGCGCCTCAAGTGCGACGTGCACCCGTGGATGACGGCCTACGTGGTGAGCAACCCCAACCCGTACTTCGCCACCACCGGCGCGGACGGCTCCTTCACGCTGACGGGCCTGCCCGCGGGCACGTACACGCTGGAGGCGTGGCACGAGACGCTGGGCACGAAGACGGCGGAAGTCACCGTGAAGGACGGCGCGCCCGCGGAGGCGACGTTCTCCTTCGCCGCGACGGACGCGCAGGCGAAGCAGTAGTCCGCAAGGGGACCGGGGACGGCGCCTCCGCGCGGTCCCTGGACCCGGCGGGGGGCTTCGCGACGGAGCCTCCCATGCCCCCGCCTTGCATGGGGCACGCGGAACGCGCGCGGTTCACCGCCGCTAGGCCAGCGTGCTCGACACCGGACCCGGCGGCCCGGCCTTGCGCACCGTGAAGCCCACGCGCGCGCCGCCAGCGGGCCGGTTCTCCGCGAAGGTCTCACCGCCGTGGGCCTTGGCGATGCGCTGCACCAGCGCGAGCCCCAGCCCCAGCGAGCCGGCCTCGCGAGCCTCGCCGCCCCGGTCCTTCCGGTAGAACGGCTGGAAGATGCGCTTCTCCTCGCCAGGCAGAAGCCCCGGGCCCCGGTCCTCCACGCTGAAGGCGAGGTGCTCCTTCCCGTGCTCCTGGATGCGCAGCGCCTCCACGCCCACGCCGTGCTTGCGCGCGTTGTCGAGCAGGTTCACCAGCGCCCGGCCCAGCAGCGTTGCGTCCGCCATCAGCGCCACGTCGTCGGTCTCCGGCTGGAGCAGCGTCGCGGACAGCCCCACGCGCTCCAGCGCCTGCGCAGCGAGCACGCCCGCCTCCAGCGCCTTGGGCGTGAGCTGTCCGAAGTCCAGGCGGGAGCTGGCGAGCAGCTCGCCCACCAGCGCGTCCAGTTCCACGACCTCGCGGTCCACCTGGTCCAACGTGCGCGGGTTGCCGCCGCCGTCGCGCAGCAGCTCCGTCAGCACGCGCATCCGCGCCAGCGGCGTGCGCAGCTCGTGCGACACCGCCGCCAGCAGCTCGCGTTGGTCCGCCATCTGCTTCTCGATGCGCGCCGCCATGTCGTTGAAGGACTCGGCGAGCACCGCGAACTCGCCGGTGGTGTGGCGGTCCAGGCTCGCCCGAGCGCCCAGGCGGCCCTCGCCCAGCTCCTGCGTGGCCTTCACCAGCGTGTCCACCGGCCGCGCCAGCCGGAACGAGATGCCGCCCGCCGCCGTCCACAGCACCAGCACCGCGATGCCCAGCGGCAGCACGGCGCGCCAGGGGCCCCGCGAGCGGGCCTTCAGGTAGCAGGCCTGCAACGACCCCAGCTGCGTGTCCTGCCGCATCACCGGGAGGGTCGCGTCCGGCTTCGAGCACGGTGAGCCGCCCCTTGCCACCACCGCGCCGGACAGGTCCGTCAGCACGACGTCCACGTCCAGGTCGTCGGAGATGCTCCGCATCAAGGCGTCGCGCTCGGCGGGCGCGTCCCACACCTCCGCGAACTGGTGGCCCACGAACGCGCGGATGCGGTCCGTCTCCTGCCGCCAGCTGTTGCCGCCCGTCAGGTTCATCACCCACGACACCACGAGCACCGTCACCAGGATGGTGAGCCCGAACATGACGAACAGCCGCCGCCGCAGCCGCGCCTGTACGTAGGAGCCCAGCCGGCCCAGGTGGAACATGCGCCGGCGGCGGGCATGGGCCTGGGCGTGGCGGCCGAACCTCCGGTGCAGCTCCGGCCCGCAGTCCTCCCGCTTGGGAGGCCAGTGGTGATGGCCCCAGCCCATCAGGCGCCCTCCTTGGCGAACACGTAGCCCACGCCGCGCACCGTCTTGATGAGGCGCGTGCCCACGTCCCCCAGCTTCTGGCGCAGGTGGGAGATGTGCACGTCCACCGTGCGCTCGCTCACCACCGTGTCGCTGCGGCCCGCCTCGCCCAGCAGCGCGTCGCGGGGAATCACCCGGCCCGCCCTGCGCACCAGCGCGAGCAGCAGGTCGAACTCCAGGCCCGTCAGCTCCACCGCGCGCCCCTCCACCTTCACCTCGCGCCCGGACACGTCGATGGAGACCCCGCTCGACTCGAGCCGGTCCGCCACCGCCGCCGGCTGCGCCCGCCGCAGCACCGCGCGCAGGCGGGCGAGCAGCTCGCGCGGTCCGAAGGGCTTGGGCAGGTAGTCGTCCGCGCCCAGCTCCAGGCCCACCACGCGGTCCGTCTCGTCGCCCTTGGCGGTGAGCATCAGCACCGGGATGCGGCTCTTGGCCCGGATGCGCTTGCACACCTCCAGGCCGTCCATGCCCGGCATCATCACGTCCAGGAGCACGGCGTCGTAGGCGTTGGCCTCCAGCGCCGCCAGCCCGCGGCCACCGTCGGGCGCGTGGCTGACGGTGATGCCGTTCTGCCCGAGGTACTCCGCGAGCAACTCGAACATCCGGGTGTCGTCATCGATGAGCAGGACGCGGGTGGGCATGGGCGGGGGCGAATCCTAACGCGCTCCCGGTGCGTCGGCGGGGCCCGGTGCGCCCTGGGGCCTGGGGGCATGCCAGTCCCAGTAGGGCGGCATCCCGTTTCGGTAGCTGGGGCCACCCCAGTCACCCCGGTGGCAGGCGGCGCGGTGGTGGCGGGCAATGCTCGCGAAGCCGGAGGCATAGCCTCCGATGGCACCCGCGGCGAGGAGGACGACGAGCAGACGGTGGCGCATGGGCAATCTCCAGGAAGGGGACAGGGAAGGGTGGTTTCAGACGAAGGACGCGGGGCCGTCATCGTTGTGGGGGCGGCCACCCCACCGGCCGTACCCGCCGCAGCGCCGCCCGTGCCAGCCCCGGCCCTCGCCGCGCCATCCGTAGCCCCAGCCGTGCTCGATGATGTCCGCGAGCTCGCGGCGCTGGTTGGGCTCCAGCGCCTCGTGCACCTGGGACAGGGCGTCCTGCACGGCGTTGCGCAGCGTCTCCAGCGCCACGTCGTGGCGGGTGAACAGCTCGCGCAGCATGGCGCCGTCGAAGTGCTCCCCGCGCAGTGAGCCCGCGAGCGACGTGCGGCTGGGGCCCCACTGGTCCTTCACCTTGGCGAAGGCCTCGCGCACGTTTTCCACGGCCTTCACGATGACCTTCTCCTGGCCGGGAGACGTCTCCAGCCGCTCGAAGAGCCAGCGCAGCCGGGGGCGCATGCCAAACCGGCCTCCGCGGCCGTGGTGGTGGTGTCCGTAGCGCCCCCGGCGCAGGGTGGCGAAGAGGCCGGCGAGGCAGGCGGTACCGAAGATGAATCCGAACATGGTCTTGGCTCCAGGAAGCAGGCGAGCGCCGGATCGGCGGGCCCGTGTCGTTTCTGACGGAGCTCAAGGTAGAGGGCGGGTGTGAAGCCCACGCCCGGCGGCGGTGAAGAAGTGTGAAGGGCTTTCGGAGGGGTGTCCGGAATGCCCGGTGGGGCATGGGATGTTCCAAAGCCGGGCCTCGACTGCAGCCGCTGTGTCGGATGCAGGACGACTGCCGGCAGGATTCCACCCTCAGGAGTGGTGTTCGCGCCGGAAGTGGGTAGAGTACCCGGCGTGCCGGGGCGGTGTTCGTTCCGGCACCGGTGGAAGGCGCGAGCCTCCCACCTGTTCAGAGCAGAGAAAGAGAAGAGACTCACAATGGCTTCTGGTACCGTGAAGTGGTTCAACGACGCGAAGGGCTTTGGTTTCATCGCGCAGGACAATGGCGAAGACGTTTTCTGCCACCACACTGCGATCAACATGGATGGCTTCCGCACCCTGGCCGAGGGCCAGAAGGTGGAGTTCGAAGTCACCAAGGGCCCCAAGGGCCTGCAGGCGCAGAACGTTCGCGCCGGGTAAGCGAGCTGAACCGTCGACTCACCCCTTGAGGTGAGTCCTCGAAGCCCAGTCTCCCCGAGGAGGCTGGGCTTTCGTCTTTCCGGACGCAGGGCAGGCGGGCGACCACCGCGACGCGGCCCGCCACGGTCCGGGGTCTTCCCTACCTTCTCCCAGGAGGAGCGCGGCGCCGGACGCCGCCCCCCAAGGAGAGGCGAACATGGGCGACACCAGCGTGAAGAAGGTCGAAAGCCGCCATTCCCCCAAGGGGGAGATGGGCCAGAAGTACCTCGCATCCGGCGTCCGTGTGGCCATGCGGTTGTGGGAGGACGAGCCGCCCGCCGAGGCCAAGCCCGCCAGCACGCGCGACTACGAGACCGTGGGCTTCGTGCTCAAGGGCCGCGCGGAGCTGCACCTGGAGGGGCAGGTCATCCTGCTGAACCCCGGCGACTCCTGGCTCGTGCCGCGCGGGGCCAGCCACACCTACAAGGTCCTGGAGACCTTCTCCGCCGTGGAAGCCACGAGCCCCGTCTCCTCCGTCCACGGCCGCGACGAGCACGAGGCCCCGAAGGGCGCCAAGGCGTGACGAACCGTTGAGCTCAGGGACCGCCCTTCGGTGCCACCGGGGGCGGTTCCCGTTCAGTGAGCACGCCCACTGCATCGTCCATCTCCGAGGTGGAGGAGCAGGTAAAGGCCTGGGGAGAATTCGCCTTGCACACAAGCAAGGTGCCCGCGGGGACTGGCTTGTAGCCAGGGAGCACCGGGGAGCGGGCGTCCTCGCATGAGCCGCAGTCGAAGATGCCTGGGGCGTACGTCTCGTCAGGCATGCACAGCAGGCCTGCGGCGGACTGAAGGGCCCCCAGGGCGTACTCCGTGCCAAGGCACACGGTGGCTCCAACGGTTTGCGACTCGCAGCGCAAGTCCGCCTCACTGTCCGGATCCGGTACGAAGCGCTCGCAGACCCTTCGATGGACGCGTGACTGGAAGCGGCCGTTGCCTCCGCTCGGGTCGCTGTCGTACCAGAGCTGAAGGTGCTCTCCGTTCGCGGAGCGGAGCAGGGCCTGGGAAATGGCGGAGTCGATGCCTGGCAGGTGGAAGATGGCGATGAAGGGCTTGCCAGCCGCGTCAGCTGCCTCGACGCAGGCGCGCATTTTCAGCCGGTCCTCGTAGCTTCGGGCTTCGCCGCAATCCACGGACTGGGCGTCCGCCAGGGGGCGCGCGGTCGCCACGATGTCGCAATCATTGAAGTGCGCCTGCGTGGTGAAGCGGACGGTGCCGACAGGAGCAGCGGAAGGTGCCTGCTGGACGCCAGCGCATCCGGCCGCACCCAGCACGAGGGCGACCGCGAGGGAAAACCGTGAGGTCATCCCAGAATGCTCTCGCGTCCTCCCGGCATTGTCAGCCCCACGGGCAGGCTCCGTCCGGGGGGCGCATGAGAATCCTGTCCGTCGAAGAGAAGCCCCTTCATGAGTGGTGGTACCTGAACGCGTCGCCGCGCGGAGGCACCCGTGCGGAACGACTCCCCTTGCTGTGCGGACAGGTGGACGCCCTTCCCAGGGACCTGGACGCGGTCATCGCGCTCTCGGACCTCCAGGGGATGGCGCCTCATGCCGTGAAGGGCGGGGCGGCGGCGCTCCTGGGAGAGGTCGTGGCCGACGAGCTGGCGATGATGTGCAAGGCGGGCAACCTCCCTCCCGCGAACCGCACCGGCATCATCCTGGCGGGAGACCTCTTCTCTAACGACACCGCGGATGAACGGGGCGCCTCCGGCGACGTGCGGAGCGTCTGGACTGCCTTCGCCAGGTACTTCCGTTGGGTCGTTGGCGTGGCGGGAAATCACGACACGTTCGGCGGTACCGGGGAGCGCGAGCGCTTCTTCCGCCAACCCAGGCAGATGCTGCTGGATGGCGAAGTCGTCGCGCAGGACGGACTCGCGGTGGGCGGGGTGAGCTACATCATCGGGCGCCCGGACAAGCTCAACCGGCGCGAGCAATCCGCCCAGCTGGAACGGATTGAAGAGGTGCTGCTCCAGGAGCCGCAGGTGCTCGTCCTCCACGAGGGCCCGGACGCCCCGGGAACGGGGCTGCGAGGCAACGCCATCATCCGGGAGGCGGTGGAGCCCTGGAGCAGGCTCCTCGTCATCTGCGGCCACTGTCATTGGGACGTGCCGCTCGTCACGCTCGCGAGCGGGACCCAGGTCCTCAACGTGGATGCGCGCGCGGTGATTCTCAGGCGTGCCGGGGCTTGATGGGAGCGCGCCTCCTGCGCCCCCAGAAGACGAAGAGCGACAGCGCGACCAGGAAGAAGTTGAAGGGCGTGTTCGCCGCCTCGCCGCGAGAGAAGTGGAAGACGATGGCGCTGACCTGGAGCAACGCGCAGCCCAGGGCCGCGAGGACCGTCAGGCCCGGTTTCACCCGCGTGAGCGAGGGCAGGACGACGCCCATCCCGCCCGCCAGGTCGACCGCGACGATGAAGTACAGGAACGCAGGCGACACCTGGCCCGCCCACGGAATCATCGCGGCGAGCTCCGGCAGGGGCGTGAGCGCCTTCCAGATGCCCGAGCCGACGAAGATGACGCCCAGCAGCGCCTGGACGACCCACAGGCCCACGTGAAGGGCTTTGGACGGCTTCGCTGAAACGCCAACGGGAGGGGAGAGCGTATCCATACGTGGCTCCGGGGTTACTTCCATGTGCCTGGTTACGGATGATGACCACGTCTCTCTGGCATACCGTGCACAGGCCGGACAAGGAGGCACATTGAAGTCACCAGGGTACGGAAAGATGACCGGGCGCTACGACGATGACTGCGTCGCGACGCGCGAAATCCTCAGCCTCGTCGGGGACAAGTGGAGCGTGATGGTCATCGTCAACCTGGGCGAAGGCCCCGTGCGCTTCAGCGAGCTCAAGCGCGCCATCGAAGGCATCTCCCAGCGCATGCTGACCCTCACGCTGCGCAACCTGGAGCGGGACGGACTGCTGACGCGCACCGTGCACCCGACGACGCCGCCGAGCGTGGACTACGCGCTCACGAAGCTGGGGCGCACGCTGCTCGAACCGGTGTCCGTGCTCGCGATGTGGGCGCAGCGACACCGGCCGGAGATTGAACGCTCCCGAGAGGCCTTCGCACGCACCGCCAGGGCGAAATGAGCGGTGTCGCGTTCCGTGCTGACGCAGCCGCTTGCTGAGGTGACGCGGCGCCAGGGCTGGCCCCCGGCCCTCCAGGGGCGAGCGCAGCGTGGCATCCGAATTGCGTAGGGGCTGGGCGTTCCCCCTCGCATCGGAAAAGCGCTCATGACCTCCAAGACGCCTTTCACCCAGGGCATCCTCATCTGCCCGACGACGCACATTGACTGGGATTGGGTCTACACGTTCGACCAGTACTACGCCTCCAACAGCCAGGCCACCGGCTCCAGCTCCGGACGCGACACGGTCCAGAACATCTTCAACGCCGCGGTGTCGCTCTTCTCCCGGCGGATCGGCTTCACCTTCTCCGTGACGGAGGTGGGCTTCCTGCAACGCTATGCGCGGGACAACCCGGCAGGCATCACGGCCTTCGCGGCGGCGGGTGACGACTTCTGCCTTATGGGCGGTGGCATCACGTCGCCGGACAACCTCGTCTGCGCGGGCGAACTCTTCATCCGCAACTACCTGGTGGGACGCACCTGGGCGAAGCAGGCCGGGCTCGAGGCCAACCTGTACGACTCGGCGTGGCTCCCGGATGACTTCGGGCATGACCCCCAGCTGCCGGTGGTGCTGAACGCCATGGGCCTCACCACGGCCGGGCTCTCCCGCGTGCCCGGCTCGCCCCAGGGGTCGCCGGGGGCCGCGCCCATCGACCCCGTGGGCCCCTCCATCGCGTCGCAGTTGAACACCCACGGCCTGGTCTTCCACTGGCAGGCGGGGGACGGCTCCCGCATCACCACGCTCTTCATGCCCAACACCTACGGCACGGTGGGCTACCTGGACGCGGACAACATCTCCAGCAATGCCCAGACGGTGAACCAGTTCGTCAACCAGTACGGCTCGGGCTGGCCCAACGGCCTCCGCTTCATTCCCGTGGGCATCGACTTCGCCACGCCCTCCGTCACCTCCCCGTCAGGCGAGGTGTTGAGCTGGTTGAACGTGACCCACGCCTACAACACCAGCAATGGCAACAGCAATGGCGTCAAGGGAACAACGGGGACGTTCAAGACATACATGGACGCCGTCCTGCAAAGCGGCGCCTCGCTCCCCGTGAACGCACCGCTCAACGCGCAGAACTACTGGACGGGTTACTTCGCCAGCCGCCCCGCGCTGAAGCGGAACCAGTACGCGGCGGTGCGCGCGCTGATGTCCGCGGAGGTCATCGGCGCGCTGCTTCGCACCAGCAGCAGCTACGCCACCTCTTCGCTGGACGCGTTCGACTCCACCGTCTGGAATGGCTGGGAGGTCCTGGCCCCCAGCTCCCATCACGACTTCGTGACGGGCACGTCTCCGGACAACGTGTATTACGGCGAGCAGCTGCCGCTGAGTCGGCAGGGCGTCTCGGTGGCGAGGGCCGCCCTGGACCAGGGGATGGAGCTGCTCGCGCAGGGCATCTCCGCGAAGCCTCAGTCCCAGGAGCTCCCTGTCGTCGTGTGCAACACGCTCGGGTTCGAGCGGGTCCACGGACTGCTGGCGGAGCTGACCCCTCCACCGGCGGACCTGCGCTTCCACGCCGTGAAGAGCGTGCGGACCCGTGACGGCTTGCTGCCCATCCAGCGGGCCGCGAACGGGAACCTCCTCTTCATGGCGGCGCCCCCCAGCGCGGGATACGAGACGGTCTACCTCTCCACCCTGTCCCCGCCGGGGCCCATTGTGATTGCGCAGCCGTCCGTGGGGGACACGGCGACCCTCGAGAACGACTTGATCAGCGTGACCCTCTCCAAGGAGCACGGGTGGGGCATCAGCCAGTTCTCGTATGGAGTGGACGGCGTGACTCGCAGCCTCTTCGCCTCCAAACGCGTGGGCAATCATCTGCGGTTCTACACCGACACTGGCAACATCTATCAGTTCGGCAATGAGCCGTATGCCTCCACCAATCCGCCTGCCTATGGCAAGTTCAGCAGGGACGGGTCCGCGAAGTTCGTGGGAGGAGACGCGCGGTGGCTGGAGCAGGGACCGTACCGTTATCGCTTGCAGGCGGAGGTGACGGAGCAGAACAGCGGCCACAGGTTCACGCTGGAGTACTCGCTGGTGGTGGGCGAGCGCTTCCTCCGGATGAAGCTCACGGGTGCCTCGCCTTCTGGCATGTCGGTCGCGGTGGCGTTCCCCATGGTGAACCCGAGCGGGACGGCGCCCACGACGCTCAGCTACGGCACGCCGCACTACCAGCAGGACGTCCTGCCCGTGCCCAACTGGCCCGGTCCGACCTTCGTCGCCACGCATGACTACGTGATTCCCTGCATCCAACAGGGCAGCCAGCCGGTGGGAGGCATCTACCATCAGGGCATCCCGGCCTGGACGCTGGACGAAGAGGGCGCCCTGCTCGGCGTCGTGCTCCGCAACACCCCCGCGGGCGGCCGGGGCGCGTCTGGCAGCGACTTCGGCTGGCATGAGCAGGAGTACGTCGTGGCGCCCCCGCTGTCTGTCAATGGCACGCCCCGGCTCGGCACGCCCCTGAAGGACGCCCTGTCGGTCACCACCCCGCTGGAGGCCCGCTTCATCTCCGGTGGACAGGAAGGGCAGGGGGGCGCGCTGGCGGAGACAGGCTCGCTGGGACAGGTCACGGCGACGAACGCCGGGACGCCGGTGGAGTCGGAGGACGTGATGATTCGCGTGGCGCGGGTTCAGGCGCCGGGAGCGGCGGGGGGCTACCCCAGCTGTGGCACGACGAGCGGTGCGATTCCGAGCAGCCTGGTGGTGCGCACCGAGAAGCGGGGCAGCCAGGCCACCCAGCTCACGGTGCGGCTCCCCTTCCTGGCGAAGGCAGGCAGCGCCGAGACCCAGGCGGTCACCGCGCTCGAAGCGCCGCTGACGGAGCTGGCGGCCGTGCCCTCGGGGACGGACACCGTGACGGTGGACTCACCCCGTGCGCTGGCCGCGACGCGAATCGCATGGTGCCGCACGCAGGGGGGCTGAAGCGCTCTCAACGAGTGCTTTTCTTCGCGAGGGGACGGGCACAGGATGACGGGAGGATGCCTCCCCGTGCTGCCCGTCCACCTCGCTGTTCGCGTTGCAACCTGGCGAAACACCTGTGCCTGTGCACGGAGGTTCCGCAGGTGGAGACCCGGACCCGCTTCGTCTTCCTCCAGCACGTGATGGAGGTGTCGAAGCGGAGCAACACCGGGGGCGTGGCCGCGCTCGCCCTCGCGAACGCGAAGCTGCTCATCCACGGCTCGATGGCGGGGACCCTCGACATCGAGGTCCTCTCCGAGCCGGGGACCTGGCTGCTCTTCCCAGACGGCCCCACCGCGCCACCGGACGCGCCTCCTCCCAGGCAGGTGGTGGTGCTGGACGCGAACTGGTCTCAGGCGCGGAGGATGACCCAGCGGCTCCCTGAGTTGCGGGCACTGCCCCGGCTGGTGCTGCCTCCGCCGGAGCCCGGCCTGCTCCGGCTTCGCGAACCCTCGCACCCCGCGGGGATGTCCACCCTGGACGCCGTGGCCCGCGCGGTGGCCTTGCTGGAAGGACCCGAGGTGGCGGCGCCGTTGGTGAGGCTGGCGGCGCTCCGGGTGCAGCGCATCGCCGACTGTGGGACCCTGAACTGAGTCCCATGGGATACCGGCTGATCATCTTCGACTTCGACGGGACGCTCGCGGACAGCGCGGATTGGCTGCGCGGCATCTTCAACGACGTGGCCCGGCGCTATGGCTTCCGCACCGTCAGCGAGGAGGAGCTGGAGGCGCTGCGCGGGCAGGACACCCGGGCCATCATCGCGCAGCTCGGCGTGCCCATGTGGAAGATGCCCTTCATCGCCGCCCACATGCGCAAGCTCGTCGCGCGTGACGCGCACCGCATCCCGACCTTCCCGGGCGTGGAGGCGATGCTGGAGCAACTGGAGGCGCGGGGCATCACCCTGGCCGTGGTGAGCTCCAACGCGGAGGAGAACGTGCGGCGCGTGCTGGGGCCGGTGGCGTCCGCGCGCATCCGCCACTACGCCTGCGGCGCGGGCCTCTTCGGCAAGCGGACGAAGTTCCGGAAGGTGCTGAAGGCCGCGGGAGTGCGTCCTGGTGAGGCCCTCTCCGTGGGCGACGAGGTGCGCGACATCGAGGCCGCGGCGGCCGAGGGCATCGCCACCGCCGCGGTGACGTGGGGCTACGCGACGGAGGCGCTGCTGCGCTCACGCGCGCCCACCGTCGTCTTCACCCGCCTCGACGAACTGCTGCCATTCGTCGCGGCGTAGGCGTGCCCTGTCAGCGCGTGCTGTTGCGCAGATACTGCGCATAGAACCGGATGGCGGCGGCGTGCTCCTCCACGGAGAGCCGTTCGTCGCGGCCGTGCATCCGGGTGAGGTCCTCGCGGTTCATCCGTACCGGCACGAAGCGATACACGCTGTCGCTCAGGGGATGGAAGTAGCGCGCGTCCGTGGCCGCCACGGTGAGGAAGGGCGCCACCAGCACGTCCGGGAACACCTGCCGGATGCTGCGCTGCAACTGCCCCCAGCCTTCCGTGTCCATGCGTGACACCGGCGAGGCCTCGTCGCCCTCGGCGGTCAGCTCCACCCGCTCGTCCTCCACCACCTTGCGCACGTGGGTGCGCACGTCCTCCAGGCTGTCGCCCGGCAGCAGGCGGACGTTGAGCACCGCTCTCGCCTGTGAGGGCAGCACGTTGGGCTTGGGGCTGCCTTCGAGCATGGTGGCCGCGAAGGTGGTGCGGATGCTGGCGTTCGTGGAGGGAGCCGCGGACATCCGCCGCTCGATGACGGGCGCGAAGAGCCAGGTGTTGGCGAAGAGCAGGCGCATGCCGAAGTTCATCTCCGGCCCCACGTACTCGAAGAGCGCCCGCGTCCCGCCGCGCAGCTCGGGCTTGAACGGGTTCTCCTCCAGCCGCACGAGCGCCCGGGCCAGGGTGTTCGCTGCGGTCTGCGGGGGCGGCATGGACGCGTGTCCGCCCGCGCTCCGCACCACCAACTCCACGCGCGCCGAGCCCTTCTCCGCCACGCCCACCAGCGCCACCGGCGCGGCCACGCCGGGCACGAGCCCCACGCCAATGGGGCCACCCTCGTCCAGCACCGACTCCAGGCGCACGCCCCGCTCGCGCAGCAGCGCGGCCACGCGAGCGGCACCGTCATGCCCGCCCACCTCCTCGTCCGCGCCGAACGCGAGCATCACCGTGCGGCGGGGGCGGTAGCCCTCGGCGAGCAGGCCCTCCACGGCTTCCAGGATGGCCAGCACGCTGCCCTTGTCGTCCAGCGTCCCGCGTCCGTACACATAGCCATCCGCCACGACGCCACCGAAGGGCGGGTGGCTCCAGGTGGCCTCCGCCTCCGCGGGCACCACGTCCAGGTGGCCCATCAGCAGCACGGGTTGAAGGCCGGGCTCCGAACCCTTCCAGGTGTAGAGGTGCGCATGCGCGCCCACGGCCTCATGCGCGAGCTCCGCGTGCATGCGGGGAAACCGCGCCACGAACCCGTCATGCAGCGCCTGGAAGGCGGCGTCCTCCGCCCTCATTCCGTCGGAGGAGGCGATGGTGCGGTGGCGCAGTGCCTCCGCGAGGCGACTCGCTGCCGCGGCGGCATCCACCGTGAAGGGCTCGGCGGGCTCGGCGGTCACCTGCCGTGAACCGAAGCGCAGCGTGCGGACGACGAGGACGCCCCCGAGAAGCAGGACGAGGACCAGCAGGACGAGGAGGACGCGCTTCATCGGTTGGGAGTTCCCGGAGAGGTCGCCACCGAGCCTAGCAGCAGGCGCGGCGCAGCACTCCCGGCGGCGAAGCCAGACACCGCGACCCCAGGGCGAGGCCCTGGGGCCTCTCCGGCCGGATTCCAACATCGGGGGGGCCCCGGCGGGTGGCTCCAGCGCAGGGGCTGGAAGGCTAGCCTGCAACGCGAAAGCCAGTAACAAATCGAAATACAGTCGTGATGACACAGGAGGCGGGGGGCACAGCCATGCGGATGCTGCGAATGAGGGCCGTGCTCGTCCCTGATCAGGGGGCGTTGGCGGTGTCGGAGGACTACTTCCGTTCCGCGCACCATCTGCGAGCCGAACAGGTGACGCATACGCTGGTCCTCGAGGACGGCAGGGGGAACGCGCAGCGGGTGCCGCTCATCGTGCGGCCCATCGAGGGGACGCCCTACCGCGATGCCATCTCCCCGTATGGCTTTCCCGGCGGCGCGCTGGCCGGGCTCCGGGAGGTGTCGAAGGATGCGGTGGATTGGACGGGGACGGAGCTCGTCAGCATCTTCGTACGCGACCGCGTCTCGGGGCCCCGGTGCTTCGCGGGCGGGACGGAGCGCAACGAGGTGTTCTTCATCGACCCGCGCCTGCCGGTGGCGTTCCGGGAGATGCATTACCGGCACATCCGGCGCAACCTCCGGCTGGGCTTCGTGAGCACCGCGAGTGAGGCGCGCGAGGCGTCGCGCAAGGACCGGGAGGGATTCCAGTTGGCCTACCGGCAGACCATGGTTCGCGAAGGCGCGAACCCCCGGTACTTCTTCTCCGACGCCTATTTCGAGCAGCTGTTCTCGTCGCCGTGGGCCTGGCTGGTGACGACGCATGCACCGGAGGGGGGCGTGGCCTCCGCCGCGCTGTGTGTCAGCAGCGACGGCATGCTGCACTACTACCTGGGCGGAACCGCGGATGCGCACCTGTCGCGCTCGCCGGCGAAGAATGTCTTTGGAACGCTGGTGGAACTCTGCTCGCAACTCGGCGTGACGCTCCATCTGGGCGGAGGCGTCCAGCCGGGGGACAGCCTCGAGCAATTCAAACGGAGCCTGTCCAACGCGAGCTCACGCCTCCACACCCATGAGTTGATCTGCGACCCGGCGGTGTATGCCCGCCTGTCGGAAGGCCGTGACGACACGGGCTTCTTCCCTGCGTATCGCGCGCCCCGGAATTGAGTGACAGGTCGCATCCCTGCCCTCTGACACGAGGGCAGGCGCCTGCGGAAGACGTGACACATGTCCGCGACCCAAGGGCGCATGGTGAGAATACCGTGAGACACCTACCGTTGGACCTGCTCCGAAGGCTGGCCGGAGAGTCCCAGGAAGGGTGAACCCGGATGACACGCATTCCTGCCGCTCCGGAGACGAACCCACCGCGTCTGATGGAACTGGACGCGCTCCGGGGTTTCGCGGCGCTGGCGGTCGCGCTGTATCACTTCACGGCGGAATACAGCGACCTCTACGGACACACGGTTCCGCTCTGGGAGATGCGCTTCGGGAAGTATGGCGTCCAGCTCTTCTTCGCCATCAGCGGCTTCGTCATCCTGATGTCGCTGGAGCGCGTGGAACGGGCCCGGGACTTCGTGTGGAGCCGCGCGGCCCGGCTCTACCCGTCCTATTGGACGGCCGTCGCGCTCACCTTCACGGGGGTGACGCTGTTCGGGCTGCCGGAGCGTGAATTCAGCCTCCAGACGGCCCTGGTCAACCTGACCATGTTTCACGAGTTCCTCCGCGTCCCGCACGTCGACACCGTGTATTGGACGCTGACCATCGAGCTGTCGTTCTACCTGCTGATGTTCGTGCTCGCGTACACGCGGACGCTGCCCAGGATCATCCCCATCTTCATCGTGCTCGTCGTGTTGCAGACCCTGGCGGAGCTGGCGGCCCAGTCCCTGGGCGTGACCTTCCTGGCGCGGCTCGCGAGCCGACCGCACCTGCAGTACTTCGCGCTGGGCGTGCTGGCCTTCAAGCAGAGCCGCGGCGAGGTCTCCCGTCCGTCCGCGCTCGTGCTGGTCGCCGTCAGCTTCGCTCACGAGGTGCTCGTGGGGAGTGAGGCTCCCGCCCTCGTGTTCCCGGTGGTGCTGGGCCTCGCCTACGCGTTGTCCAAGGGCTGGCTGCGCTGGCTCACCTGGCGCCCGCTGCTCTTCATGGGGTTCATCTCCTACCCGTTCTACCTGGTTCACCAGAACATCGGTTACGTCATCATCCGGCGGCTCGAGGCATCGGCCTGGCGCCCGGAGGCAGCCATCGCGGTCGCGCTGGTGGCCGGGTTCGTGCTGGCCATCGTCATCACCTACGGAGTCGAACAGCCCGCGTTGCGTGCCTTCCGGCAGTGGCGGCGGAAGGCAGGAGTCCGGGCGGCGGTTCCGCCACGCCTCGCCTGAGGGCCTCCGCGCCCCGCGCTGGAGCAGGGAGTCGGCGGGCCCTGCATCGCTCATGGAAAGGATGCGCTCGAATGAATCACACCGAAGCCTTGCGACTGCCGTCTCCGAGCCTGAAGTCCTGCCGCGCGGTCCTGATTCCTGACGCGGGGATGTCCACCCTGTCGGAGGACTACTTCCGCTCCGCGCACCACCTGCGGGCGGAGGGCGCGACACATACACTGCTCATCGAGGACGGCGACGGGCATGCGCTGCGGGTGCCACTCCTCGTGCGGCCCATCGAGGGGACGCCCTACCAGGACGCCATCTCCCCGTATGGCTTTCCCGGCGGGCGGATGGATGGATTGAGCGAGGTTTGGAAGGACGCCGTGGATTGGACCGGCATCGGGCTCGTGAGCCTCTTCGTGCGCGACCGCGTCTCGGGGCCCCGCTGCTTCGCGGGCGGGACGGAGCGCAACGAGGTGTTCTTCATCGACTCCCGGCGTCCGCTCGAGTTCCAGGCGGAGGCCCGCCGGCAGATGCGGCGCAACACGCGGCTGGGCTACGTGAGCACCTGCGGTCCGGCGCGCGAGGCCTCGCACGAGGAGCGCGAGGGCTTCAAGGAGGTCTACCGGCAGACCATGGTCCGCGACGAAGCGCACGCCCGGTACTTCTTCTCCGACGCGTACTTCGAGGACCTGTTCTCCTCGCCCCTGGCCTGGCTCCTGACGACGCGTGCGCCGGACGGCGGCATCGCCTCCTCCGGGGTGGTGGTCGCCAGCGACGGCGTGCTGCACTACTACCTGGGCGGGACGGCGGATGCGCACCTGTCGCGCTCTCCGACCAAGAACACCGTCTTCGAGGCCATGGTGGCGCTCAGTGTCCGCATGGGACTGCCATTGCACCTGGGCGGTGGCGTGCGGCCGGGGGACGGCCTCGAGCAGTTCAAGCGGAGCTTCGCGAACGCAAGCTCCCGCCTCCACACCCACGAGATCATCTGCGAGCCCTCGGTGTACGCGCGCCTTTCGGCGGGTCGCGGCGAAACGGGCTTCTTCCCGGCGTATCGCGCGCCGAGGGGCTGAACAGGGGAGGGCCCTCCGGTCTTCGCGCCCCCTGTCAGGAAGGGCCCGGTGTTTTCGTCCCGCCCGGACCCGATACACCCAGGAGCCCGCCGGATGTCGGACGCCAGTTCCGCAGATGAGTGAGCCGCGGCGACACGTTCACCGTTGCCGCGGCCCTCTGCCACAGCTCATCCCGGTCCCCGTGGAGAGGCAGATCGCCGCCAGATGTTCCTCATTTGCGCGGATGCCTTCATGTCTGACCCCAAAGCCCTGTCGTGGAATCTCTCCGTGCCAGCAGCGCTGTTGCTGATGGCCCCTTTCGACCTCCTGGCCTCGCTGGCCATGGACATCTACCTGCCCGTGGTTCCGGCCATGACCGGAGTCCTCGGCACCTCTGCCTCCATCATCCAACTCACGCTGAGCCTCTACATGGCCATGCTCGGGGCCGGGCAGCTGGTGTTCGGCCCGCTCTCGGACCGCATCGGACGGCGCCGGGTGTTGCTGGGGGGCGCGTGGGTCTTCGCGCTCTCCTCCTTCCTGCTCGCGAGCACCACCGATGCCGCGATGTTCGTCGGGTTCCGGCTCCTGCAAGCCATGGGGGCCTCCGCCGCGCTCGTCGCGACGTTCGCCACCGTCCGGGACGTCTATGCGGAGCGGCCCGAAGGCGCGGTCATCTACAGCCTGTTCAGCGCCATGCTGGCCTTCGTTCCGGCATTGGGCCCCATCGCCGGGGCGCTGCTCTCACGGCGCTTTGGATGGCGGTCCCTCTTCGTCACGCTCGGAGTCCTGGCGACGGCGGCGTTGCTCCAGGCCCTGCCTCGCTGGCCTGAAACACGTCCCTCCGGCGTGGCTATTCAGAAGGTGTCCGGCCCACGCATCCTGCGCAGCGCCGCGTTCTGGACGTACACGCTGGGCTTCAGCGCGGCGATGGGCTCCTTCTTCGTGTTCTTCTCCACGGCGCCCCGGGTGCTCATGGGACGGGCGGGCTTCTCGGAGCTGGGCTTCAGCCTGGCCTTCGCCACCGCCGCGCTCGCCATGATGGTGACGACGCGCTTCGCGAAGCACTTCGTGGCCCGCTGGGGACTGGCGGGCAGCCTTGCTCGCGGCATGCTCCTGTTGCTGCTGGGCGCGGCGCTGCTCACCGCCGGGCAGCTCCTCATGGCGCCGTCCTTCTGGACGTTCGTCGCGCCCATGTGGGTCATCTCCGCGGGCATCGTGTTCGCCGCGTCCGTCACCGCCAATGGCGCGCTCCAGGCCTTTGGCGCCGTGGCGGGAACGGCGGTCGCGCTCTACTTCTGCATCCAGAGCCTCGTCGTCGGCGTCGTGGGGACCCTGATGGTCGTCCTGCTCGACGGTGACACCGCGTGGCCCCTGGTGGGTTACGCCTCGCTCATGGCGGGGGTGACGTTGGGCTGCCTGGCATCCTTCAGGCGCGCCTAGTCCTTCCGGTCCCGGCGCCACCTCGCGGGGGTGGTGCCGTGGGCCCGCCGGAAGGCCTTGCCGAAGTGCACCGCGTCGGCGAAGCCGGTCGCTTCCGCGACCTGCTCCAGCGACGCGGGCGTGCTCAGCATCATCGCCTGTGCGCGCTCGAGGCGGGCGCGCAGTTGCCACTGATAGGGCGCCACGCCCGTGGAGGCCTTGAAGGCGCGGCTGAAGTGCGCCTGGGACAGGTCCACCAGCGCCGCCAGCTCCGACAGCTCGACCCGTCCAGGCAGGCGCGACTCCATGAAGTCGAGCACCCGCCGGAGCTGCCACGGTGCCAGGCCCTTGCGCGTTGAAGGGCGTTCTCCACGACGCGACCCCAGCCTGGCGAAGAGGGCGGCGGTCAATCCATCGCCGTAGAGCTGGGTGGCGGGGTCGTCGTCATCCACCACGTCGGCCAGCAGCCGCATCAGCGTCCAGAGCCGGTCATCCACGAAGCGCAGCCTCGGCGCACCCAGCTCGGTGGGGCTCAGCGGTTGGCCCAGGCGCTCGCCCAGGTCCTTCAAGTCGAACGTGAGCACGGCGTCGCGCACCAGGCGCGAATTGGCGCTGTAGCCCCACAGTGGCATGCCGGCGGGGATGAGGTTCAGCTGCCGGGGGACGTAACCGATGGCGCAGGGCCGGCCTTCGCGCAGGCGCGGCTCGCAGGGCACCCCGACCTCCTCCAGCAACGCGCTCAGGCGTGTATGGCTTTCCAGGCACAGGGGATGCTCGGCCGGCCCCGAACAGCGGGTGGCATTCACATCCACGCAGATGCCATTCCATTTTCGCCGGCTGACGGAGATATCCACCACGTTCTCCGGCAGCGGGCTCAGCCGTTCAGCGCGCGTCTCCACGACATCGTCCTCCCATTCCCAGGCGGCGGGGAGCCACTTCCCGGGAGGACGATGTCAGCAGTCCGGAGGTGAGTCACCCCCTGGACCGGGCCCGCCGTGCCTTCAGACGCCCCGGCCGGGCCGGCCCGCCAGCAGTTGCAGCTCCCAGGCGAAGGCCACGGCGCTGCCGCCGCCGTGCTCGGACAACACGCCGGCGAGCTCGGTGGCGCTGTCCTCGCGGGCCCAGTCGCGCTGCCATTCGGCGGCCACCGCCATCCAGGTGATGGGCGTCACGCCCGCCATCTGCATGCGGCGCACCGCCATGTCATGCGCTTCGCGGCTGACGCCACCGGAGGCGTCCGTGACGGCGTAGACGTCATAGCCCTCGCCCGCGGCCTGGATGGCGGGCATGGCCAGGCAGATTTCCGTCCACAGCGCGGCGATGATCAGCTTCTTGCGGTCCGTCTTCTTCACCGCGTCCACCACGCGGCGGTCCTCCCAGGTGTTGATGAAGGTCCGGTCGATGGGCTTCTGCTCGGGGAACACGCCCTGCAGGCCCTTGATCAGGTAGCCGCCGCGCTCCTCGATGACGGTGGTGAGGATGGTGGGCACCTTGTAGACCCGCGCCGCTTTCGCCAGACCGACGACGTTGTTGACCACCATCGTCGGCTCATGGCTGTGCAGGTTGGCGAACTGGTAGGGCTGATGGTCGATCAGCACCAGCACGGAGTTCTGGGGCGTCAGCAGGGCTTCGAGCCCCCGGTGGGAGGGCGTCGGGGAAGTGCTCATGGTCTGGAGACTCCTGGGTGGGGGACAGAG
>NZ_RAWF01000154.1:0-24777 GCF_003612075.1 Corallococcus sp. CA041A | reverse complement strand
GGACGGGGAGCGCCCAGGGGCTGCTTCATCGCGGCGTGCAGCGTGTCGCGCGACGGGGACTCCGCCGGGGGCCGGGGAGGCGTGGGTGCGGCGGCCGGCTCGGGGGCCTTGGTCCGGGCGATCATCGTGCGCACGGACGAGGCGGCGGCGCGCTGCTGCTGGAGCTCGGCGGCGACCTTCGCGTCGACGAGGATCGAGCGGCCCGCGGTCTCCTCCTGCCAGAGCAGGTGGCGGCGCACGTCCTGGAGCACGTCGGCCAGCTCCTGCATGGAATCAGGCGTGTCGTCGTTCACGGTGGTGGATCGGTATCGGAGGGACCGTCCCGGTGCAAGGAAGCAGCCGGGGAAGTTGCCTGTACGCTTAGCCCAGGGTCGGGGCTTGCGCCACCTTCCGGGCGGAGACCCCGGGCTCTGGTCGAATCAGGACACACCCCCGGCGTAACGCCCTTGGCCACCGGGCGGACCTGGGGAAGATGGCGGACGCTGGTTCCACGCCCTTTTCCCAGGAGTTCCTCGCACATGATCAAGGTGGCCATCGTCGTCGGAAGCACGCGGCCCGGACGCAAGGCGGACAAGGTCGCGGCCTGGGTCCACGACATCGCGAAGAAGCGCAGCGACGCCACGTACGAGATCGTCGACATCCAGGACTTCAACCTGCCCCTGCTGGACGAGCCCACGCCGCCGTCCATGGGCAAGTACACTCAAGCCCACACGCAGAAGTGGAGCGCGGCGGTGGAGGGCTACGACGCGTACGTGTTCGTCACGCCCGAGTACAACCACGGCACGTCCGGCGCGCTGAAGAACGCTCTCGATTACGTCTACAAGGAGTGGAACAACAAGGCCGCCGGCTTCGTGGGCTACGGAAGCGCGGGCGGCGTGCGCGCGGTGGAGCAACTGCGCCTGGTCGCCGCGGAGCTGCAGATGGCCACGGTGCGCGCGCAGGTGCAGCTGTTCCTCTCCACCGACTTCGAGCACTACACCGTCTTCAAGCCGGACCCGGCCAAGGAGAAGCAGGTGAACACGCTGCTGGATCAGGTCGTGTCCTGGGGCACGGCGCTGCGCACGGTGCGCGTGAAGCCGTAACGGCTTCAGGTGTCCTGGCGGGCCCGCTCCGTGGCGGCCCGTCTCAGCGCCTCGGCCGTCTCCGGGTCCGCGGGGAAGAACGACTCGATGGCCAGCTCCGCGAGCGTGATGTCCACGGGCGTGCCGAACACGGTGATGGTGCCGAAGAACGACAGCGTCCCCAGCGACGTGCGGATGCGCAGCGGCACCACCACGCCCGCGAAGTCGCGCGCCTTCGCGTCCGGTGCGGGCTCCGGCACCGGGTAGCCGCGCAACTCCTCCAGCAGCGCCGCGAGCGTGGCATCCCCGGAGACGTCCACCTGCCGGGCCAGGCGGTGGAGGACGTGGTCGCGCCACTGGCGCAGGTTGTCGATGCGGGAGGCCAGCCCCTGGGGGTGCAGGCTCAGGCGCAGGACGTTGATGGGGGGCTCCAGGACCTCCGGCGCCAGGCCCTCCATCAGGATGCCCACGGCGCGGTTCGCCGTGACGAGCGTCCAGTGCCGGTCCACCGCCAGCGCGGGGTACGGCTCATGGCCCGCGAGCACCAGTTCCACGGCCTCGCGAGTGGCGCTGAGGGCGGGGTCGTCCAGGGGGCGTTCGGCGAAGACGGGCGCGAAGCCCGCGGCGACGAGCAGGCTGTTGCGGTCGCGCAGGGGCACGTCCAGTTCCTCCGCCAGGTGCAGCAGCATGTCGCGGCTCGGCTGGGAGCGGCCGGTCTCCAGGAAGCTCACGTGACGGGTGGAGACCTCCGCGCGCAACGCGAGGTCCATCTGGCTCAGCCCGCGCCGCTGACGCCAGCCGCGCAGCAGTTCTCCCACGGGGCGGCTCTGCTGAAGGCTCGTCATGGCGGGGAAGATAGGGGGCGCACGTCATCGCTTCCATTCCCTCGGAGGTAATCGACGCCGCGCGCCCGGCCTCGCATCTTGTGCACCGTTTCATCCATTCCACTGAAGGGAACGTGTGCAATGAGCAAGACGAACGTGTCGGGAAGCCTGTTGCGCCGCGTGCTGCTGCTGGACGGAGTCGCCAGCGGGGCGACGGGCCTGTTGGGGGCGCTGGCCGCGGAGCCGCTCGGGGCGCTGACGGGCCTGGATCCGGCCATCCTGCGCCCGGCGGGGCTGGGGCTGGTCCCCTTCGCGCTGCTGCTGGTGTACCTGGCGTCGCGGGCCACCCTGCCCGCCTGGCCGGTGTGGTGCGTGGTCGCGATGAACGTGACGTGGGTGGTGGACAGCGTGCTGCTGCTGACGCACGGGCCCACGACGCCCACGGGCCTGGGGGTGGCGTTCGTCATGGCGCAGGCGCTGGCGGTCGCGGTGTTCGCGGCGCTGGAGTACGCGGGCCTGCGGCGCGGTGCGACGGTGGCTACGGCCTGAGTGTCCGGTCCGCGCGGCCCGGGCGTCACGCCGTGCCGCGCGGACAGGCTGGCATTGTTATCGTGGCGGGACATGGCTTCCTTCGCGCGCCCGTGGCTCTTCATCATCGTCCTGTCTTCCAGTGTCATGGGCTGCGCCACGATGGGCGGCCTGTTGAGCCGGGACCTGGTGTCGCTGCGTTATGGTTGGCCAGAGCAATCCATCATGCGGGTCGTCCACACGGTGGACGTGCGCACGGACTGGAGCGACCGAAGGACAGCGCAGCGTCGCTTCACGTTGACGCTGGGCCCCGCGGATGCGCAGGGCGCCCGGCGACTGGGCATTCACGATGTGGAGGTGACGGAGGCCCCCTTCCCTGCCTTCGTGGAGCCCCTGGCCACATCCATCATCGACGCGCAGGGAGACTTCCAGGGGATTGATTCGCTGGAGGACGGACCCGGCCTGGAGTTGCTGGAGGCGCTGCCGCTCAGCCCCCGGAAGAAAGCCCAGATGACGAAGGCGCTCACGAATGGCTTGGAGCGGGACGCCCGCGACCGGTGGAACCAGTGGGTGGGCAGCTGGCATGACGGGCGTTTCAAGCCGGGGAAGCTGGAGGTCATCGAATCGACGATCGCCGTGGGCACCGGGCGCAAGAGTTCCGAAGAGGTGCCCGCGGAGGACCGCCAGCAATTGGACGTCGGCGTGCCCTGCTCCGACTCCGTGCCTGAGCCCAAATGCGCGAGGCTGCACGTCGTGCGCGAGCCCGTGGGCCAGAAGGATGACACGCAGGGCCGCTACGCACGGCTGGAGTTGGAGCTGGTGACGGATCCATCGACGCTGCTGCCGTACTCATCGCGGCTCATCCGCATGGATCGCGTGAACTGGGCAGCCGAGGGTGAATCGCCCGACTACCACGAGGCCGTGCACGTGGAGCAGTACACCTTCCTCCACGGCGTGGATGCAGTGCCGGGACAGGTCGCGGCAACGGGCTTCGGTCAGCTCCTGCCCACGGTTGAGAAGTAGCTGCGGGTCTCGGACTCAGGAGTGACCATGTCCATGAAGAGCCTGCTCGCCGAAGTCTCGCAACTCCATTACCCCCGTCCGCCCGCCACGCTCCTGCAGGTTGCGGCCTTCGAAGCACGCATGGGCTGGAAGTTGGATGAGGACCTGCGATCCTTCTATCTGCACTGCAACGGGGCAACGCTCTTCGCCCCACTCCCGGACGTGAACTACCACCTGCTGCCGTTGGAGCGCATCGAGCGAGCCAGCGTTGCCATCCGAGGCAGCGAAGAGGACGTGGACGGGTCTCCGTCGCATTTCACACTGGTGGACATGCAGGACACCAACTTCGTCATCCTGGACGTGGCCACGCCAGTGAACGGCTGCTACCCCCTACTCGACGCGTTCCACGAGACGTATCCAGACGAGGCTCCACGGATCGCGGCGTCCTTCGAGGAGTTCCTGGAGAAGGCGCTGCGCAGCGGTAACCGCTCGTTCTGGCTGAGCGACGGACCGTTAGAAGAATAGGAACTGTAGTGTGCCCGTTTGGCGGACAGGCTCTTGCTGCGCTATCACGCGCCGTCGTGATTGCAATTCCGCCCATTCGACATGCCGCTCTTGCAGCCATCGTCCTTGTCTCCACCGGATGTGGCTCAGCAACTGTCTCCGCAGGGGGCAGGCCCGCCATGGCGAAATGGGTGAGCCCCATCGTCCGGACACCAGACGGAGGGCAACTCAGGACGACCATCTATTACGGGCCCTGGCAGTGCAACGCGGAGTTCATGTCCCGCTGCGAGTCGAAGTGCTCAGCCCAGGGTCATGTCCTGATGGGCTGCATGTGGCTGGCCGACATCAAGGGGGATTGGCAGGGACGCTACCTGTTCATGCCTGCGGAGGCAGGTGGGCGTCTGGCCATCACCCACTGCTGCTGTGACTACCCGACCGTGTCGAATGGCCGACAGCTGAGGGAGAAGTGGAAGAACGCCCGAGAGAGCTTCCGCCGCGACTGGGCCTCCGAATTCGGAGAGTGGCCGACAACGAACGGGGCGAACTGGCAGGGCCATCACATCTTCGACCTGGCACACGGAGGCCCTCCAGTGGCGCCTGGAAATGTGCTCCCCGTGCCGCAGGACGTACATCAGGTCTTCAACGACGAATACCCCGCTTGCTACGCGCCTGGCGGCAAGTGGCTCACACCGGGCCCCGCGCGGCCGTACGTGGATTGAGGAACTGCCGTGTCCATGGACAGCCTGCTGGCCGAAGCCTCCCGACTCCACTTCCCTCGCCCTCCAGCCACGCTCGCACAGGTCTCTGACTTCGAGGCGCGCTTGGGGTGGAAGCTGGATGAGGACCTGCGTGCCTTCTACTTGCATTGCGACGGGTGTGATCTCTTCGTTTCGTCGCCGGACACTCGCTTCCGCATTCTGCCGCTAGCGCAAATCATGCGAGCGCGCGTCGCCATCCGAGGCAAAGACAGGGACGAGGCCGGAGCAGCATCCCTCTACACGCTGGTGGATATGCAGGACTCCGACTACCTCGTCCTGGACGTGGCACGGAGCGAGGCTGGCCGCTATCCCCTCTTCGACGCGTGGCACGAGACGTTCCCCGAGCTGGTGCCTGTTGCATCATCTTTCGGCGAGTTTCTGGAGAAGGCACTGCACAGCGGCAACCGCGCATTCTGGCTGAGCAGCGGTCCAATGGAGGAGTAAGGCCTTACCC
This sequence comes from Corallococcus sp. CA041A, assembly GCF_003612075.1. Lineage (NCBI taxonomy): Bacteria > Pseudomonadati > Myxococcota > Myxococcia > Myxococcales > Myxococcaceae > Corallococcus > Corallococcus sp. CA041A. Next base: position 19,646 of record NZ_RAWF01000154.1, on the reverse strand, counting down.
AGCTCAGCCCATGCCCACTTCGGCGAAGTAGTCCAGGAACGCCCGAATGCGCGCCGGGAGGTGCTTCGTAGGCTCAAGGAACACCGCGAGGAAGGCGACGGTGTCTCCCGGGTTGCGATCCTCCAGCACCGCACTGAGCCGTCCGGCCTTGAGGTCGTCGCGCACCTGGAAGGCTGCGATTCGAGCGAGTCCTGCCCCCGTGAGCGACAGGTGCCGCAGCGCTTCGCCGTCGCTCGCGAACAGGGTTCCGGAGACGGGCACGTTCACAGTGGCGCCACGTTCCAAGACAGGCCAGTGCTCCAACGCGGGCGTGTGACTGGCTCCCATGCGCGCATGCCGCTCCAGGTCCGCGGCTGACTTCGGCGTGCCCATGCGTTTCAGGTACGCCGGTGACCCCACGATGACCTTGCGCGTCTCGCCCAGCCTTCGCGCGACGAGGTTGGACGATTTGAGCGGGCCCGCACGGATGGCCACGTCCGCGCGATCCTCCAGCAGGTCCACTATGTGGTCCGTGAGCCCGATGTCCAGGCGGATGTCCGGATAGCGGGCCTGGAACGCCGGCACCTGAGGCAGGAGGACGTGCGTGCCGTACGGCACGTTGGTGTTCACGCGCACGCGGCCCGAGGGTGCGTCATGCGACGTGACACCGCGCTCGGCGGCCTCCAGTTCCGCGAGCACCTGCACGCTTCGCTCGTAGAAGACGCAGCCCTCGGAGGTGAGCTGGAAGCCCCGGGTGTTTCGGTGGATGAGCCGCGCACCCAGGCGGGCTTCCAGCCGCGCGACGAGCTTGCTGACCGCCGACGGCGTCATCCGCAACGTGCGCGCCGCGGCTGAGAACCCCTCCTGCTCCACGACACGGACGAAGACCTCCATCTCTCCAGAGCGATTGATTTCCAGACGCGCCATTGAATTGAACTCACAAGCCTTGTGCCCGGGGCGGCTCTACCTCGTGACAGGGCACGCGGATACTAGACCCGTGCGGCCCGGAAACGGATCCACCTGGGGCCGCATGGAGAACCCCATGTCTTCCCCCAAGAACGTGGCCCTGGTCGTCGGGGCCAACGGAATCGCTGGCCTCAACCTCATCGAACATCTGGAGTCGCTCGGCGGCTGGGAGGTCATCGGCCTGTCGCGGCGCGGAGGCGAAGGACGTGCGGGTGTGCGCTTCATCTCCGTGGACCTGCTCGACGCGGCCGACAGCCGCGAGAAGCTGAGCGGCCTGACGCAGGTGACGCACATCTTCTACGCCGCCTACCAGGACCGGCCCACGCCCGCGGAGCTGGTGGCGCCGAACGTCGCCATGCTCGTCAACGTGGTGAACGCGGTGGAGCCTGTCGCCAGGAACCTCCAGCACATCAACCTGATGCAGGGCTACAAGGTCTACGGCGCGCACCTGGGACCGTTCAAGACGCCTGCCCGGGAGACGGATGCTCACCACATGCCTCCCGAGTTCAATGTGGAGCAGCAGGACTTCCTGGAGCAACGGCAGCAGGGCAAGGCGTGGACGTGGTCCGCGCTCCGCCCATCCGTCGTGGTGGGCTACGCGATGGGCACGCCGATGAACGCGGGCCTGGCCATCTCGGTATACGCGTCCATGTCGAAGGAACTGGGCCTTCCGCTGCGCTTCCCCGGGCCGCCGTCCGCGTACGACATCCTCATGGATGTCACGGACGCGAGGCTGCTGGCGCACGCCATGCTGTGGGCGGCGACAAGCCCGAAGGCAGCCAACCAGGCTTTTAACATCAACAATGGAGACCAGTTCAGGTGGAGCGAGATGTGGCCGAAGATCGCCCGCATGTTCGACCTGGAGGTGGCCCCTCCCCTGCCCATGTCCCTGGTCGACGTGATGGCGGACAAGGCTCCGCTCTGGGACAGGATGGTGGCGAAGCACGGGCTCGCGCCCCATCCGTACACGGACATCAACCCCTGGCGGCATGCCCAAGGGGTGTTCTCCTTGAACTTCGACTTCCTCGCGGACCCATCCAAGGCGCGCCGCCACGGGTTCCCGGGGCACATCGAAACAGAGACGATGTTCCGCGAGGTCTTCGAGGACTACCGCCACCGCAAAGTCATTCCCTGAGCGCTTCGACCACGAGCGAGCGGAAGTAGCGTGCCCCCGGGTCCGCATCCGTCCGGGTGTGCCAGATGAGGGACTTGGTCATGCGCGGGGAGGGAAAGGGCATCTCCACCGTGCGCAGGGGCAGCATGTCGCAGAAGGCCTTGGCGACGCGGCGGGGCACTCCCGCGATCAAGTCGGAGCGGGCCGCCGCCATCGCCGCCGCGAAGAAGTGCGGGACGGCGAGCCCCACCTCCCGCGTGAGCCCGTACTCCTTGAGGATGCGCGCGTGCTGCTGGTGTCCGATGCCCGGACGGCCTTCCGCGAGGTGCAGGTCGATGTGTTTCGACGTGTTGTAGAGCGCCTTCGTCAGCGTCTTGCCCCGGATGCGCGGATGGTCGCGGCGCACGAGCAACACGGCGTCATCCGTGTACAGCGGTTCGGCGTGGCACCCAGGCCCCGTGGCCTCGGGTGGCCCCAGCGCCACATCCACCAATCCTGTGGTGAGGCCATCCCGCTCCACGAGGTAATCGATGCTCACAACGCGCAGGAGTGCGGCAGGCAGACGCTTCGCGAACAGCGCAGCGAGCATCGGCACGTCGGAGACTCCGTGGTGGTCAGCACCCGCCACGGTGAAGGTCCGCGTGCATGTCTCCGGCTTGAAACCCTGGCCTCCCTCCAACGCCAGCTGAAGCTGGGCCACGGCGGACGCGACGAACGGCCGCAATTCCTCACACCGGGGCGTCGGCACCAGCCCTCGCCCGCTGCGCACCACCAGCGGGTCGCCCAACACATCACGCAGCCGGGCCAGCGCATTGCTCACCGCTGACTGCGTGACATGAAGCTCCCGCGCCGCACCGGTCGCGCTGCCGGACTCCAGCACCGCGTGCAGCACGAGGAACAGGTTGAGATCGATGGCGGAGAGATTCACAGCTGTGATTCTAACCATCATGGACCATCACTGGTGGAGAGAGTCCCAGAGGCCGTAGTCATGGGCGCAGAAAGCGAGGCCCACATGTCTTCCGTCACCTTCAACGAAGCCGCCGCCATCCGAGAGCGCATGCAGCGGCTCTACGAGTGCGGGAACCAGGGCGACGCCCAGGCATATGCCGCCTGCTTCACGGAGGACGTGGACTACGTTGCCTTCGATGGCAGCCACATCAAGGGACGGCAGGCCAACGCCGAAGCCCACCAGGCCCTCTTCGACGGTATCCTCCGAGGCTCCACGCTCGACGGCGAGGTGAAGTCCCTGCGCTTCCTCGCGACCGACGTAGCGCTGATCCACACCGAAGGCGTCATCAAGCTGCGCTGGCAGCGCAAGGCTCCCAAGGGACGCCGCTCCATCCAGACCATGGTCGCAGTGAAGCGTGAGGGCGTCTGGTTCTTCACTGCCTTCCAGAACACCCGCATCCAGCCGCCCAACGCCTTCGCGCGCCTCATGCTGCGGCTGATGACACCGAAACGCTCAGCCGTGCGGTGACACGAGCAACAGAGACAGGATCTCCCCCGCCACCGCGCGCTTGCTTCCCTGCAGCTCCCGGTCCGGGCCACTGCGCGAAATCACCGTCACCCGGTTCGTGTCCGTCCCGAACCCCGCGCCCTCCGCGGTGACGTCGTTGGCGACGATGGCGTCCAGCCCCTTGCGCTCCAGCTTCTCGCGCGCGTGCTCCACCACCCGCTCCGTCTCCGCCGCGAAGCCCACCAGCACCGGCCGCTTCGCCTTCCCCGCCACCTTCCGAGACGCCTCCAGCAGCACATCCGGCGTACGCACCAGCTTCAGGTTCTCCGGGCCCTCGCCCTTCTTCACCTTCTGCGGCGCGCGCGCCTCCGGCCTCCAGTCGCTCACCGCCGCAGTAGCAATGAACGCGTCCGCGGACTCCACTCGCGACAGCACCTCGCGCGCCATGTCCTCCGCGCTCACCACGTCCACCACCTCCAGGCCCGTGCGGTCCACCGCGCCCACCGGGCCCAACACCACCGTCACCTTCGCGCCCAACGCCCGCGCCTCGTGCGCCAGCGCCATGCCCATCTTCCCCGTGGACGGATTGGAGATGAACCGCACCGGATCCAGGTACTCGCGCGTGGGGCCCGCCGTCACCAGCACCGTCTTGCCCGTGAGCGGACCGCCTCCCAGCCGCGCCGCCACCGCGGACACGATGGCGCCCACGTCCGCCAACCGCCCCGCGCCCACGTCTCCACACGCCAGCATCCCCGCGCCCGGCCCCACCGTGCTGAAGCGCGCTTCCTTCAGCAGTGACTCCACGTTCTCCTGCGTCCGGGTGTTCTCCCACATGGCCACGTTCATCGCGGGTGCCAGCACCACTGGCCCCTTGAACGCCAGCAGCGACGTCGTCACCGCGTCCCCGCCGAAGCCCGCGCGAATCTTCGCGATCAGGTCCGCCGTCGCGGGCGCCACCACGTAGAGCTCGCCCCAGCGGGCCAGGTCCAGGTGGCCGAAGTTCCCCTCCTGCGCCGGGTCGAAGTAGTCCGTGAGCGGCGGGTGCCCCACGAGCGCCTGGAAGGTCAGCGGGGTGACGAACTGGCGTGCGGCCTCTGTCATGGCCACCCGCACGTCCGCTCCCGCGCGGCCCAATTCACGCACCAGCTCGCAGGCCTTGTACGCCGCGATACCGCCACCCACGCCGACGATGATCCGGCGACCCTTCAATGCGGATGCGTCCATGCGGCTTCATTACGCGCCAGCCAGCCCGGTCGCAACACGACTACCGCAGGGACACCTCGCCCTGGGTGGGAACGTCCACCGAGCGCACCACCGGGCCCGACCCGGGCATCTCCGCGTGGAAGTAGCCCCACACCAGCGTGTACCTGCCCGGCCGCAGCCCCTGCACCACCACCCGCTCCGACATGGGCTGGTACACCAGCTGCGCGAAGCTCGAGCGCAACAGCTCCGTGGGCGGATTGCCCACCGAGCCCACCTCCCCCGGTACCACCCACAGCGCCTTGCCCCGCTCCGGCTGGATCAACACCGTCACGGAGCCCGTCCCCGGCACCGGGCCCAGGTCCAATGTCATGTCCGCGCCCGCCACCTGCACCACCACCGCCGGCTGGCCCGCACCACGCCCGCCCACCACGAAGCGGTAGTTGCCCGGCGACAGGTCCGCGCTGTAGCTGCCATCCGCGCCGGTGATGAGCGACACCGACTCGCTGCGGTCCGCGTTGAGCCCCTCCACCTGCGCGCCCGCCGCGGGCTTCCCGTCCGCCAGGTACACCCGGCCCTTCAGGTGCGTCGCGGGCTTGAGGGTCAACTCCACCGGCGCAGTGCTGCCTCGCGGCACCTCCTGCGTGCCGCTCACCTTGCCCTTGCGCGCGGACAGCGTGAAGCGCGGCACGAAGGGCGGGCTCGCCAACGTGAAGTTGCCATCCGGCCCGGACAGCACCGACCCGTCGCACACGTCGCACGTCACCACCGCGTCCGGCACCGCACCACCCGACGCATCCCGCACCCGCCCGGACACTGACGGCGCCTTCACCAGCACGATGTCGCCCATGTCCTGCGGCGTCGCGGGGCGGTCCACCACCTGCGGCTCGTACCCCGCCGCATCCACCGCCACGATGAGCCGGTCCCCCGCCGTGGACAGCGGCAGTTCGAAGCGGCCATCCGGGCTGTTCACGTCGTGTTCGTCCATCCGGAAGCGGCGCACCGGCTGGCCCGAGTCATCCACCACGCGGCCCCGAAATGTCGTGCGCCGGCGCATCTTCACCTGCACCGGCGGCCCGCCCGGCTTGCCCTGCGGCCGCTCCATCGGCTCGTAGCTCGCGTGGCGCGCCTCCACCACGTAGGTGCGGTCCGGCCGCAGCGCGCGGAACTCGAAGTGGCCGCTTGAATCCGACTGCGTCGGCTCCGCCACGCGCGGCGCCACGCTCATCGCCGCGCCCACCACCGGCTGGCCGTCCTCGTCCACCACGTCGCCCGTCAGCTGCGCGCCCGCCTCCAGCTCCACCGTCACCTGCTGCTTCCCACCGTCCTGCACCGTCACCGACTTGGGGCTCGACGGCAGGTACTCCGGATGCGACGCCACCAGTTGGTACGTGCCCGGCGGCAGGCCCCGCATGGGCACCACGCCGTCCGGCCCGGAGGGGCGGTCGCTGCGGAAGATGTTCTCCGGATCCGCCCACATCGTCACGTCCGCGCCCTCGACCCGCCGGCCGCCGCTCGTGACCGTCACGTCCGCGCCGGCCTTCGCCTCCAGCGACAGCGTCACATCCGTCGCGGGCGCTGACGCCTGCACGCTGCCGCCACCCCATTCCGAGTGGTGCGCGTGCAGCGTGTAGAGCCCCGGCATGGGCACCTGCGCAGTGAAGTGGCCATCCTCGCCCGCGTTCACCACGCCGCCCGTGGGCTGCACCAGCACGGACACTCCCGCCGCGGGCCGGCCGTACTCGTCGATGACCTGCCCGCTGATGACCGTGGCCTTCGCCAGCTCCAACTCCAGCGGCGTCTCTCCCGGCGCCACGCGCGCGGGCAGCTGCGCCGCGGTGAAGCCCTCCGCCTGCCCCTCCAGCACGTACTCGCCCGGCGCCAGCGGCCCCAGCTCCGCCAGGGCACCGGTGGGCACCGCGTCGCGGCGGATGAGGTCGCCCGCCACCGTGCGCAGCAGCAGCTGCGGGTTGGGCACCGGCTGGCCCTCCTCGTCGACAATCGTGACGAGCAACCGGCCCGCGGCCTCCAGCACCAGCGTCACCTGCGTCACCCGCTGCGACAGCGTGAGCGTCTGGGGCGCGGAGCCGAAGCCCGGCGCCTCCGCCGTCACCACCACCTCATCCGGGTACAGGCCGTTGAAGCGCACCGGCCCGCCCTGCGCCTCCGTGTGCTCCTCGCGCGTCAGGTGGTCGCCACGCAAGCGCACCGTCGCCGCCGCGGGCGCCCCGTCGCGCAGCACGCGCACCTCCAGCGTGCGCGAAGGCGTCAGCTTCAGGCGCAGAGGCTGCGAGTCCGCCTCCACGTGCTGCGCCACCGCGGGCTGGAATCCCTCCGCGTCCGCGAGCACGTAGAAGGGGCCCTCGCCCAGGCCCGACAACGTGAAGGCCCCGCCCGCGCCCGCCACGGCCTCGAAGGGCAACGGCACCTTGCGCGACACCGCGCGCACGCGCGCCCCGGGCCTCGCATGGCCGGAGTCATCCACCACCGTGCCGGTGATGCTCCGCAAGGGCGGCAGGTACAGCTCCACCGCCTCCCCCGGCGCGGCGCGGTCCTTGAGCGCCACGCCCAGTCCCGCCGAGCGCGCCCACACCGTGAAGGACACGCCCGCCAGGTGCTCGAAGCGGAACTTCCCCTCCGCGTCCGTACGCACCGTGGCGCGCGCCGTGAGGAAGCCCTGCTGCTGTTCGAAGAAGGCCCGCGTGTGCAGCGCCGTCTCGTGCGCGGTGCAGGCCAGCAGCGCCAGTCCGCACTCGTCGCAGCGCACGTCCGCCAGCGTCCGCTCCGCCGAAGCCGCGAGCGACACCTCCGCGTCCGCCACAGGCCGGCCGTTGCCGTCCAGCACTCGCCCGGTGAGCGTCAGCCCCTCCTGCGAACCAGACGACACCGCCACCGCGTTGAAGGCGGGCATCCCCTGGCGGATGGAACTGGCGGAGACGGGCGAGACGGGGCGCGCGGCCGGAGTACCCCACCGGGGCCCCAGCACGATGGCGGCGAGCGCCAGCACGGCAGCCACCGCGATGAAGACCCATTTGCGCATGTGTACGCGGCCGGGACCTTACTCCCAGGCCGGCCCCCCAACGACGGTTTCCCCCGGGAAATTCCAGAGCGTCCTCTTGAAGACGCCCCGGGGGTCGGTGGAGTTCCCGCTCAGTCCTCCGCGAACGGCTGGATGGCCTGCGCCACCGCCAGCTCCTGCCGGGCCTCACTCAACTCCGAGTTGGTGGCGCGCAGCCGGTCGCTCAGCACCTGCACGAAGCTCCAGAGCATCTTCACCGCCAGGATGGCCTCGCGCTTCATCAGCCCCATCAAGTCAGAGCGGGCGATGACCATGGTCCGCGTGGGCTCCGTGGCGCGCACGGTGGCGGAGCGGGGCGCGTTGTCGATGAGGCCCATCTCGCCGAAGTGACCGCCCGAGCGCAGCTCCGCGATCTCCACGCCGTTCTTCTCGATGGCCACCCGGCCCCGGATGACGACGAAGAGCTCCTCGCCCGGCTGCCCCTCCACCACAATCTCCCGACCCGCCGGGTAGGTGCGCGTGGTGGCGATGGACAACACCGCCGTCTGCTCCTTGTACGTGAGGTGGCGGAAGAGCGGGATCTTCCGCAGCGCCTCCATGCGCGACTGCGCCTCGCTCGTCTCCTCGCTGGCGAGCGCCGCGCTGTCGCCGGCCACCTTCACCACCACCGCGGTGATGTTGTCCTTGCCGCCGCGCTCGTTGGCGATCTCCACGAACTTGCGCGGCAGGTCCCCGGGCTGCAGCCCCGCGACCAGGGGGAGGATCTCCTCGTCCTCGACGTAGCCGTGCAGGCCGTCCGAACAGAGGAGGAACACGTCGCCCGGCATCAGGTCCACGATGAGCGTGTCGACCTGGACGGACTCCTGGATGCCCACCGCGCGGGTGATGACGTTGCGGTACTGCGAGGTGGCGGCCTGCTCCTTGGTGATGGTGCCGGCCTTGAGCTGCGCGGCGACGAGCGTGTGGTCCTCGGTGAGCCGGTGACACTGCCCGTGCCGCACCAGGTACACGCGGCTGTCGCCCACGTGGCCGATGACGCCCTTGTTGCCGCCCACGGCCAGGCACACGAACGTGGTGCCCATGCCTCGCTTGGAGGCGTCCGTCATCGCCGTGCGGTAGATGTCCGCGCACGCGCGCTGCACCGCCACCTCCACGAGCGCGGCCGCGGCGGAGCGGCTGTCCGCCGTGGGGTTCTGCGCCAGGTCCTTGAGCAGGTGCCGGTTGGCCGCGATGTGCTGCTTGACGACCTCCGTGGCCCGCGCGCTGGCGACTTCACCCGCGGCGTGTCCGCCCATGCCATCGGCGACCATGAACAGGCCGAGCGACGCGTCCACCATCATCGCGTCTTCGTTGTGTTGCCGTTTCCGGCCGACATCGGTCAGCCCGAAGGCTTCTGTGGTCAAGGCCACCGCGAACGCTCCCATCCGTGCCTAGAGGGTGACTCCGCACGTTATGCAGGCCGCCGAAGACGTGGCAAGACTTCAGGATTGTAGCCGCACCGACAGCAGGCGCGCGAAGCCTCCGGCCGTGTAGAAGCTGACCTCCACCTGGCCGAAGCGCAGCCGCATCCCGTCCTCCAACGCCCTGGGTTTGCGAGCCAACAGCCGGCTCCCGACCACGTACGAGCCGTTCTTCGAGCCCGCATCCGTCAGCCGAAAAGCGGTATCCCCCGCGTCCCGGGAAAACCACGCGTGAAACCGGGACACACTGCCGTCATCCAGGACGACGTCGTTGTTGCTGGTGCGCCCCACGGTGATGCCCCGGCCGAAGGCGTTGCCCTGGGACTTGAGCAGCGGGAAGACGATGGGTTCGTCCTGACCGAGCGTCGGAGGACCGGCGTTGGTCACCGTCCGCACGGGGTACTCCTCCAGGTCGGAAGGGGTCACCGCGCCCAGGGGAGGCGTGAAGAGGAGGAGACCCGCCGGGAGTCCCCGTTCGAACTCCTCGCGGTTGCGCAGGTAGCGCGCGACGTGGGCACTGAGCAGCTCGGCCATGGACGTGGAAGCGGCGCCCTACCCGCACCGGCAGGCGGGGCCGCTCTCGCTCATGGAGTGTACCGCGCCCCTACCGCCAATCCGCGAAAAATCCGATGTTAACGCCACCCACGAAGTCACGCGCGAAGCTGCGGTTCTTCAGGCCGAAGGGCTCCGCGTAGCTCAGGGCCAGGCCCACGCCCACGTCGCGCGGCAGCTGGTAGCCAATCTGGACGCGGCCCTGGACGGTGCCCGCGACGCGGCGGTCCGGGGGCTGGGTGGTGAAGTGGGCGCCGTAGAAGGTGGGGCCGCCCGTCACCTGGAAGCCCCAGTGGGCCTTGCCCGGCAGGTGGTTGCGGTAGCCGAATCCCAGCTGCGCCGTGTGCTCGTAGTAGGAGGACACCGGCAGGTAGAGGTTCCGGTCCGCCAGCGCGCTGTCGGGCAACGACGCCGCCCACCCCACCCCACCCTCCAGGACGGCGATCCACGCGTCCTTGCGGTCCTGGAAGATGGTGAACTCCCACTGGATGCGCAGGTTGGGGATGATTGCGCCGTTGTTGATTTGAGTGCCCAGGAAGATGCCCCGGGGCAGCCAGGCGGGCGTGGGCGACACGTGGCCCCGCAGGTCCAGGGCTTCGCGCGACTGCGCGGCGGCGGTGGTGGAGACCAGGGCAAGCGAAACAACCAGCAATGCGCGAGCGAGGTGGAGCATGACCTCTATCCACCGTGGCAGCGCGCACTTGTCAACGAAGTGTTCCCTTGGCTATGACACGCAACGCCCTTCCTGCCGTCGCGGGAGGTCACCAGGAGCGGAACACCGAATGCCAGTCGTCACGGTCCGGGCCAGCAGCAAGCAGGGTCCGGCACAGCTCGACACGCTGGTCCGCAAGGTCACGCAGAAGACGTCGGGGCTCCTGGAGGAGAACGACCGGGTGCTGGTCGTCTACGGCGAGGGGCGCGCCAACCTCTACTACGAGGGTGAGCCCCGCCCGCGCACCGTGCCCCGGCCGGCCTGACGTTCCGGCTTCCCCTCAGTCGTCAGGACCCAACCTGCGCGCGCGCTGAAAGAGCGCCGGCGGGTTCCGTTCCACGGCGGCGATGAGGCGGTGTCCCAGCAGCTCGTAGGTCTCCGTCTCGATGGGGCCTCGGCCCGGGGCCTCCAGCCCGTCGAAGTTGCCCACGCGGTAGCGCGCGGCGAAGACGAAGTGGAAGTCCGGCGGCGCGAAGAGGTGCTCCGGGTCCCCCGCCGGGTGGACGTCCATGGCCCAGCGCGGTTCGAACGACGGCGGGTGGATGCCGCGCTCCACGCGCTCCATGTGTTCGCGCGTGTAGAGCCCGGTCATCTCCTCCAGCGTCGCGCCGGTCTCGAAGCGGACGTGCGGGTGGAGGCGGTAGCAGGGGTGCTGCGGATCCAACGCGTAGAGCCAGCCGCCGAGCGGGGTGAGCTCGCGGAACACGCCGAGCATCCGCTCCGCCAGCTCGCGGTAGAGCTCCAGGCGGACGTCGTGCTCCAGGCGGAAGAAGTCCTCGCCCACGACGAAGCGCACGCAGCCCTCTTCCGAGGAGGGCCACGAATGGTCCAGCGCGTGGCGCTCCGCATCGCCCGACAAGGGCATCCAGGCTTCGGCTTCCAGATTGAGTTCGAGCACGACCCCTGCCCCCCACTTCGCGAAAGCCAGGGTATGCGCGCAACGCAGGAATCGCGCAAGCACCTGACGGGAGGGGTCAATGCATGGCATCCGACGTCCGCCGCGACGAGGACCGGATGTGGAAAGCCGCTGGGGCCCGCCACACCCGGTGTCGCGCGGTGGACGACGGGAGTGCATCAGGGCAGCGCCACCTCATTGCCCAGGAACGTGTAGCCGAAGGACCCCACGCGCGTGCCGCCGCCCGCCGCGAGCTCCTCCCGGGTGCCCCGCTGCACCGTTCCGGAGTAGTCGATGGTCAGCTGCTGGTTCTCCACGCGACCCGTGCCCAAGCGGAACTGCAGCCAGAGGTTCTCTCCCAACTCCGCGGGCACGGGGCACGCGAGGATCTGATCCGGGCGCACGTCGCGCAGCAGCTCGAACTCCACCTCGCCGCCTTCCGCACCGGGCCCGGCGACCTTCCCCATGTAGCTGGCGGAGAGGGTGCACAGCAGCTGGTTCATCGAGATGATGGCTTCATCGTCGTTGTAGACGCTGAAGCCCACGTCCAGGTCGCCCTCGGCCACCTTCGCGCCGGTGTCGAGTTGGAGATCCAGTTCGTACGTCCCCTGGTACTTGCGCTTGATGTCGTCCTCTCCGCAGCCGGTGAGCGCCGTCGCGGCCAGCAGCAGGCCCGCGATGATGGACTTCGAGCCGGAGTTCTTGCGTGCGTAGGCCATGGGATTCCTCTCCAAGGTAGGGGTGTCTGTTCATGAAGGGCCTTCCCGCCCTTCCTTTTCCCTTGGTCGCCGCGAGCCTTTGAATTGATCAAACAATTCACGCCGCCAGACTTCAAAACGGCGCGGGCGAGGTGAATAACAGACGCTCGCCCGTGCGTGGATGCACGAAGGTCAGCGCGTCGGCATGGAGCATCAGCCGCGCGTCCTCTCGTCCAAAGCGCGCGTCCCCGGCGATGGGCAGTCCCAGCCCCAGGCGATGCGCTGCATGGATACGCAACGTGTGGGCCGGATGGGTCGTTGGAACGAACTCCACCCGGGTCCGGGCCGCCTCGCGCTGGAGGACCTTCCACGCGCTCCGGGTCCGCTTGCCGTGGCGGGCGTCCACGCAGTCCTCCAATGACGCGTGGGCCACCGGGCGCAGCGGCAGGTCGATGAGGCCCGAGTCTCCCTCCACGCGGCCGTCCACCCAGGCGACGTGACGGTGCTCCGCCTCGCGCTGGGAGAACTGGCGCTGGAGCGAGGCGCGGGTCTCCGCGTCCCGGGCGATGACGAGGAGGCCGGAGGACTCGGGGTCCAGTTCGTGGAGGGAGCTGGCGGAGGTCAGCTCCGGGAACCGGGGCTGGAGGCGGACGAGCACCGAGTCGCGCGTGGGCGCATGGCGTCCGGGGAGCGTGGGCAGCCCCTCGGGCTTGTCCACCACGAGGAGCCAGGGGTCCTCATGGAGGACGGGCGGTTCGGGTACGGCTGGCGCGGTGGGAGGCGGCAGCTCCACGTCCAATCCCTGCAACATGTACGGCAGCACCGTGCCACATTTGTTGTCACATGCCGGGTAGTACGCACCGGACTCCCTGCGGCCATCGAGCGGTGGCGCGCCCCACCAGAACTCCGCGAGGTCCAGGGGCGTCAATCCGTTGCGAAAGGCATACGCCAGCAACTTGGGCGCCGCGCAGTCACCGGCGCCACCGGGTGGAGGCTTGGGCGCGAACAGCGAGGCCAATGTCTGGGTTTCACCGCGCGCATTGGGAATGACATATCCCTGGGTCACCTGCCGCCACAGGGCCCGCGAACGTTCGGCGCGCACGTGCTCCACTTCCGCCAGGAGCGCCTCCACGTCGCGCAGTGAAGGCGCGTGTCCCTGCGCGCGCAGCATCTCGGCCTCCCGGGACAGCGCCGCATGCTGATGTCCCAGCGCGGCCAGATCCGCCTCTCCCTCGGGCCAGAACGCGTCGCGGGCCACCGGGTCGAACAGCGGCGGCACGAAGCCCTCCACGTTCCACGCACCTTTCGGCATCCCGGAGAAGGCGCTGAGGAACCCCACCCGTCCGTCGGGCGCCGCGACCACCAGCACGCCGAACATCTTGCCGCCGCTCGGCCGCCACAAGGCTTCGGTGTACGCGGGTTCCTGTCGCAGCCGCTGCTGGAGCGTCTCCGCCGCACGCAGCCCCCAGGGGCCGGGAGGCGCTGGATGGAAGGGATTCGCCAGCCGCGTGGGCAGCGGGCCTTCGAAGGACTTCAGGGTCTGGATGAGGTCCGCCTCGGCTGTTCGGGTCGTCATCCAGGCCCCATCTTCCCCTGAATCCATCCGCTACGGGGGACCTTGTGGGTGAAGCGGCTCCGGCTCCAAGGCAAGCTGGGGAGCCAGGGAACGGATGACGGGTGGCCGGCCCGGCGTTCATGTTCCAGAGCCTGGGAGGTCTTCATGACGGTCGACGTGGAGCGAGCGCTGGCGGAGGTGTTGCCAGCGGAGGCGGTCATCACGGATCCGGACGTGCTCGCGGCGCACCGGCACGACCAGGCGGAGTGGGCACCCTCGGGCATGCCGAGGGTGCTGGTGCGGCCCGCGTCCACGTCCGAGGTGCAGGCCGTGCTCCGCGTGGCCACGGCGCTGCGCGTGCCGGTGGTGCCTCGGGGCGCGGGCTCGGGCCTGTCGGGTGGCGCGAACGCGAGCGACGGCTGCATCGTCCTGTCACTCATGCGGATGAACCGCATCCTGGAGGTGGACCGTCGCGGCATGCTGGCCGTCGTCCAGCCCGGTGCGCTCAACGGCGCGGTGAAGGCCGCCGCCGCGGAGCAGGGCCTCTGGTACGCACCGGATCCCGCGAGCTGGGAGTTCTCCTCCATCGGCGGCAACCTGGCCACCAACGCGGGAGGCCTGTGCTGCGTGAAGTACGGCGTGACGGGTGACGCGGTGCTGGGGCTGGAGGCGGTGCTCGCGGACGGCACCGTGGTGCGCACTGGCGGGCGGACGGTGAAGAACGTGGCGGGCTACGACCTGACGCGGCTCTTCATCGGCTCGGAGGGCACACTGGGCGTCCTCACCGAGGCGACGCTGCGGCTCCGGCCCCGGCCGTCGAAGGCGACGACGCTGGTGGCCGCGTTCCCCACGCTCGTGAGCGCGGGCACGGCCGTCTGCGACATCATGGAGCGTTCACGCCCGTCCGTGCTGGAGCTGATGGACCGCACCACCGTGCGCGCCGTGGAGTCCTGGAAGCCCATGGGCCTGGACGTCGAGGCCGAGGCCCTGCTCATTGCGCGCTCCGACGCGGGCGGCGTGCAGGGAGAAGAGGAGCTGGCGCTGATGGTCGCGGCCTGCGAGCGGGCCGGAGCGACCTCCGTGCTGAGCACCGCCGACGAAGTCGAAGGTGAGCTGCTCATGGGCGCCCGTCGCTTCGCCTTCCCCGCGCTGGAGCAGCGCGGTGCCACGCTGCTGGATGACGTGGGCGTGCCTGTCGTGCGCATCCCGGAGCTGCTCGCGGCGGTGGAGCGCATCGCGGGAAAGCACGGGGTGCTCATCGGGACGTTCGGGCACGCGGGCGACGGGAACATGCACCCCACCGTCGTCTTCGACCGGAAGGATCCGAAGGCGCTCGCGAGGGCGAAGGAAGCGTTCGATGACATCCTGCACGCGGCGCTGGCCCTGGGAGGCACCATCACGGGCGAGCACGGCGTGGGGTCCCTCAAGCGCGGTTTCCTGGGCGCGCAGCTGGGGCTGGAGACGCTGCGCCTGCACCAGGCGATCAAGAGCGCGCTCGACCCGCTGGGCCTGCTCAACCCCGGCAAAGTGCTGTGATTCCAGCGGGTTGGCGGCGGCGCGGGGAAATAATAAATCCGGTGTCGATCCCACCGGAGCAGGTTCGTCGCGTGGATGAAGGCGACGTTCACTTCATCCCCTTTCTTCCGCCAGGAGATGCACCATGGGCACCAAGATCTTCGTCAACCTCCCCGTCGAGTCGCTGGACCGCGCGGTCGGTTTCTTCACGAAGCTGGGCTACACGTTCAACCCCCAGTTCACCGACGCCAACGCCACCTGCATGATCATCAGCGAGGACATCTACGCGATGCTGCTGGTGAAGCCGTTCTTCAAGGGCTTCATCAAGAAGGAGATCGCGGACACGAAGACGTCCACCGCGGCCATCATCGCCCTGACGGCGGAGAGCCGTGCCGCGGTCGACTCGCTGGTGGAGAAGGCGCTGGCGGCGGGCGCGAAGGAGACCAAGGAGAAAATGGACCAGGGCTTCATGTACCAGCGCAGCTTCGAGGACCTGGACGGCCACCAGTGGGAGTCCTTCTGGATGGACCCCGCCGCCTTGAAGTAGTCGTTCAGAGCGTGCGCTTCATGCCCTCGTGGCTCGCCACGAATCCCAGCCGCGCATAGAAGCGCTGGGCTTCGTGGCGCCGCTTGTCGGTGGTGAGCTGAATCAGGGTGCAGCCCCGGGCCCGAGCGCGCTCCATCGCCTCATTCATCAGCGCTTCCCCAATGCGCTGCCCACGCAGGTCCGAGCGCACGCGCACCTCTTCCACCAGTGCCCGCCGGATCCCGCCGCGGCCCAGGCCCGGGATGTACGTGAGCTGGAGCGTGGCGATGACCTGCCCGTCCTGCTCGCCCACGACGATCTCGTTGTTCGCGTCGGCGGTGATTTCCTTGAACGCGGCATCGACTGCGGGAGTGACCTCCTCGGCGTAACCGGTGCGCGAGCGCGCGATGTCGTCATTCGCGAGCAACTGGATGATGGTGGGCAGGTCCGAGGCGCGGGCGTTGCGGAAGGTGGTGGTGGGCATGTCCGGACATCCTAGAGGGGAGCGAACCCGATTGGGCTGTCCAAGCCACTGGTTCGGAGAACTCTCCCCCGCGCATGTGGCCGGCGACTCCGCCAGAGGGTCCTCTCTACACAAGCGGCAACCCGTGGCGCTCTGGGCCGGGAGCGCTCGTGCCGCTGAAAGAGAGCCCTCGAAGTGAACCGCTTTCTCCTGCTGGTGCTGTGCACCCTCCCGCTGATTGGCTGCGGGGATCCGGTGTCCATTTCGGCCCCCGTTGGCATCAACCTCAAGGCCAAGTCCTCGGACACCGCCAACGGCACCGTTACCTCGCAGAAGAGTATCGAGAGCGAGTCCGGCAACCCCTTCAAGGTCTTTGTGGATGATGCTCGCCGGGAACTGGATGGCCAGTCGCCCTCGCGCGTTGAGTTGAAGAGCCTCACCCTGACGCTGGGTGCCGGAAGCGTAGGCGTGGCCTCGCTCTCCGAGGTGTTCAACGGCCGGGTGGAGGTGCTCTTCCTCATGAATGAGTCCAACAACACCTATGCCGCTGGCCACCTTGCGGAGCCGAGCGGAAGCGGCCCTGTGGCGATGGAGGTGGATTTCGACTCCGAAGCGCTTCCGGATGCCGACTACCCCCGCTTCCTCGATGGCAAGTTCAACGTGGTGCTGCGCGGCTCCGCGGCCCCCACGTTCATGAGCAAGGGAGCCGACGTCGATTTCCAGACGACCTTCTCCTTCACCGCCTTCGAGTAGCTCGGCCGTTTCACCGCGCGTGCGTGAAGGAACCGACGACAGGTCAGCAGAAGATTCGCGCCGCTACTTGTTATCTTGCGCGCCCATGAATGAGCCCACGGCCGTGACGGATCTTCGCATCGGCTCGGTGTTGCAGGAGCGCTACCGCATCATCGAGCGGCTCGCCGCCGGTGGCATGGGCATGGTGTACCGGGGCGAACGGCTGGAGGTGGGCAAGTCCGTCGCCATCAAGTTCCTGCACGCGTGGGCGGCGCGCGATGACGACTTCCGCAAGCGCTTCCAGGTGGAGGCGCGCGCGATGAGCCGCCTCACCCATCCGTGCTGCGTGTCGGTCATCGACTTCGGCGTGGATCAGGAGTCGCCGTACATGGTGATGGACTTCGTCACCGGCGAGACGCTTCGGGCGCTGCTGCGCGACGGCCCACTGCAGCCGGCCCGGGCCCTGAGCGCCGTGCGGCAGGTGCTCGCGGGTCTGGCCCATGCGCACGACCAGGGCATCATCCACCGCGACATCAAGCCCGAGAACATCATCGTCACCCACGCCGTCGGACTCGGGGAGCAGGTGCGCATCCTCGACTTCGGGCTCGCCAAGTTGCGCGACGAGGTGACGGGCATCACGTCGGGGATGATGCTCGGGACTCCGTCCTACATGGCCCCAGAGCAGATCCACGGCGAGCCGGTGGGTCCGCCCACGGACCTGTACGCCACCGGCGTGCTGCTCTACGAGCTTCTCACCGGGAAGAAACCCTTCAACGCCACCAGCAACGCGGAGCTGCTGCGCATGCAGCGCGAGGTGACTCCGCCCCGGTTGCGCGACGCCGCACCTGACGCGGGCTTCTCCGCGGAGCTCGAAGCGACGCTGGCGAAAGCGATGGAGAAGGCCCCGGGGGCTCGCTTCCAGTCCGCCACGGAGTTCCTGGCCGCGCTCGAAGGGGCCGGGGCCGGTCCGGCGGTGCGTTCCGTGGCTCCCGTGGCAGGCGATGCCTCGGGGGAGCCGCGCTCCTCCGCGCCCACGCCGTCACGTCCCAGGGAGGAAGTGCTCGCGACCCGGAACGGCCGGGCGCAGCCCCGCGCGACGCCGGTGGACCTTCAGGCCGAAGCCCGCGCTCCGGAGCCCCTGCCGGTGGCTCCCGCGGAGTCCGAGGCCACGATCCGGTCTGGCCCCACGACGCCCCCGCCCGCCCGGAGCCGCTCGCGCCGGGTGGTGGGAGGCGCGGTCGTGCTCTCCCTGGCCGCGGTGGGCCTTGGCGGATGGGCGTTGGCCTCGAGGTCCGCGGGCCCGGCGCCTGTGTCCCCTGAAAGCCCGTCGCCCAAGCCCCCTGCAAGCGAGGAAGCACCGGCGGAGGCTCCGACGGGCGCCACAGCCTGGCAGCCCGTCGTGGAGCAGCTCCCGGGCATCGACGAGGTCCACCGGCTGATCAAGGCGCAGCGACGGGACGCGGCCCTGGCGGCGTTGAAGAAGCTGGCGGCGAAGTACCCGACAAGCGCCTATGTCCGCTACCTGGAGGGGAACGTCGACTTCGACAACCTCCGCTGGGTGGATGGCGTGGCGGCCTACCGGGCGGCGCTGCGCAATGACGCCGCGTACCGCAACGCGCCGGTCGTCATCCAGAACGCGATCGGATGCCTCGTCAGTGACCGGTTCCACGGCACCTGCCAGGACTTCCTCCGCAAGGACCTGGGCGAGGCCGCGGTGCCCTCACTGGAGGAGGCGGCCCGAGAGCACCCCATGGCCAGCGTCCGGACCCGAGCCGCGGCCCTGCTCCGCCAGCGTGACCGCGAGGCCACGGAGGGTTCACGCTGAGCCCCCGGACGGAGCAGCGGCGCAGCTTCGAGTCCTCGGAACCACTGCGGCGCATGCCGCCAGCGGGAGTGATTACGAACCTTGAGTCCCGGACACCGGGTAGTTGACCCACATCCGGCACTTCCAGCGGCCCTGCTCAAGGACAAAAGCTCGGATGTTCTCGTAGGCGCCTGGCCGGCCCATCAAGGATTCCCGGTCGGTCTCGACGGTATGCACCACGATGGACACGACCGCGCTGTCCGCCGTGAGATCGAGGAGCTTCAGCTCAGTCGATCCCCAACGATGGACAGAGATGCCCTTCCCGCCCGAGGGTGGTGGTTCCCGGAAGCGCTGAAGGTACTCGCTGAGTGTCACGATGGTGCCGTTGGCTCTCTGAAACACCAGGGACGGGTGCAGGAGGTCTTCCAGCGCTTGCAGGGCACGGGGATCGCCCGCAGCCTGGTTCACCCAACGGGGAATGTCGAAGTTCGCTTGAACGAGGACAGCAAGCTTCTGCTCGTTCGGCTCGGCCCCGTGTGCGGGCCCCCGAGCGAGCCGCTTCATGAAAGCCTCATCGCTCCGCTCGGGTGTCCACATGTCGTACTTCACGCCAGAAGCTCCAACGCGAACAGAGTGGGCGTGCCCGGCCGGGATCTCGATACAATCACCGGCAACGGCCTCCAGTGTTTGGCCATTGGCCACGCCCGTGAAGGCAATAGTTCCCTCCGTGACGCGCACCCATTCATCCATCTGGTGATAATGCTGCGGGAATTGACTATCTCCGGGATGTACAACCCCTTCACACCACCATGAGCCAAGGATTCGGCCCGGCAGAGAGCTAAACGACGAACCGTGATTCTCGAATGGTCTCAGGCTGCGCGTCGAGAGGGAGCGACGCGCAGCAGCGGACTTGAAGTCTGCTGCGCGTTGCGAGCTTCCAGGTAGGCATCCACCTCGGCCATGAGCGCCGACATCTTCTTGCACCGGTGGTTGCGGGTGA
>NZ_RAWF01000153.1:0-24900 GCF_003612075.1 Corallococcus sp. CA041A | reverse complement strand
TGACCGAGGAGGTCGTGGAGCTGTACCGGCCAGACCTGGAGGCGCTGCGCGCGGGCGGCGACCGCTCCTTCACGGAGGTGCTGGAGGACCGCCGCAGCCTGCGAGGCCGTGGCGCTTCACCGCTCACCGTGAAGCAGCTGGGCGAGCTGCTCTACCGCGCCGCGCGCGTGCGCGAAGTGCGCACCACGCAGGACGGTGAAGTCACCGACCGGCCCTACCCCGGCGCGGGCGCGGCGTACGCGCTGGAGCTCTACCCCATGGTGGGCGAGTGCCAGGGCCTGGCCCCGGGCGCCTACCACTACGACCCGCTGGGCCACCGGCTGGAGAAGCTGAGCGGCCCCACGCCCGAGTTCCACGCGCTGCTGGACGAAGCCCGTGCACCGGTGGAGCCCTTCGATCGGCCGGAGGTGTTGATGGTGGTGGCCGCGCGCGTGCCCCGGCTCGCGTGGAAGTACGAGACGCTGGCGTACTCGCTGGTGCTGCAGGACACGGGAGCGTTGGTGCAGACGCTCTACCTGGTGTCCACCGCGCAGGGACTGCGGCCCTACGCGCTGGGCCGGAGCGATCCGGACTTCTTCCAGCGCGTGGCGGGCGTGGACGGCTTCGGCGAGGCCAGCGTGGGCGCCTTCGCGGTGTCGGGAGGAGACTCTCCGGACCGCTGAGCGCCCCGTGCGCCGTTCAGCAGCAGGGGCTGCCGCAGCAGTGCGAGCGGCCGTAGGTGTCGGTGAGGCTGGAGAGCGCCACGGCGTGGTCCGCCACGTCCGCCGGCTTCTTCGGCAGGTGCAGCTCCACCTCCGCGTTGTTCACCTTCCAGGTGCCGTCCGTCACCGCGTCCTTCGCGGTGGAGGGGACGACCTTCAGGTGGATGCTGGCGGGCAGGTCGAAGTCGAAGCGCTTCTTGAGGGCCTGGCGCGGATCCTTCTGGAGGGCCGCCTCGAACTCGGGCTCCTTCCACGCGAGCGCGACGGCGCGCATCCACACGGCCTGCCAGTCATTCACCGAGGCCTTGGACTCCGGACCCCGCGTGGGCTTGCGCGCCACCGGACGAGCCCGTGCGGGCGCGGCCTTCGACTCCGGCTTCTTCTTGCTCATGTCAGCCTTCTCCTCCCAGCGCATCCAACAGCGCGCGGGCCTCCGAGACGGGCGGGGTTCCCCATCCTTCGGAGAAGGTACTGTAGACCGTTTGCAGGCGTTGCCGGGCTTCTTCCTGTCGCCCGGATGCCTGGAGCACCCGTGCCAAGGCGGTGACGGCCTGCAACTCCCGCATCCGCGCGCCCTGTGCGTGTGACACCTCCGCCGCCTGCCGGAAGCACGTCTCCGCGGAGAGTGCAGTGTTTCCATCCCGCTGCAGCAGCACCCGCCCTTTGACGTGAAGCATCTTGGACTCGTGGTACGCCTCGCCCAGGGCCTGCGCGCGCTGCCGTCCGCGCTCCACGGAGGCGAGCGCCGCCTCCACGTGGCCCAGCTCCAGCTCCAGCTCCGCGAGCATGGCGTAGTACGCCGGCTGATCCATCTCCGTACCGAACGCCTCGCGAAGCGCGATGCTGCGCCGCATCGCCTCCAGGTCCTTCATGGCCCATGCGCGCAGGATGCCCACGTAGACGGACTGCTCCAGCAGGCCGTAGCGGTGGGACAGCTCCGTGTGCTGGGAGATGAGCTGGAGCGCCTCCGTCCGGTCGCCGTGCTCCTGGGCAATCAACAGCAGGTAGATGAACGACAGGCCAATGCTGGTGCCGTGGTTCAGCTCGCGGCCCCACGCCACCGCGGCCTCGCCGTGCGCCTTCGCCTGGTCCGGGAAGCCCAAAAGCCACTTCCCCCGGCACAGCACGGACTCGCCGCCCACGCGCGTGTCCTGTCCGTAGAGGATGCGGTGCATCCGGTGCGCGACCGGGTCGAACAGCGCCAGGCACCGGTCCGCCTTCGCCTTCGCCTCGCCCAGGCGGCCTTCCAGCAGCTCGATGTTGGAGAGGATGGTGAGCGCCACCGCCTCCTGGCCCGCGTCTCCGGTGCGCTGCGCGAGCGCGACCAACCGGTCCAACAATCCTCGCACCCGGCGCTGGTCACCTCCCAGGTGGTAGAAGATGGAGAGGACCCACAGCGTCGGTGCCGCGTAGGGGCTCTCTCCCACCGTGAAGAGCAGCTCCAGTGAGCGCTCGGCCACGTTGCGCAGGTCCTGCGAGCGCCAGCCCTGCGTGGACATCAGCGCCGGCGCGAGCACACCGTTGAGGCTCAGCTCCAGCTGCGCGCGCTCCACCGGGTCGTCGATGGCGTCCAGCCACGACAGGCCCAGCCGGGCGAAGAGGATGGCCTCCAGGTAGGCGGAGCGCACCAGCGCGGCGAACGCGGCCTTCTGCGCGTAGATGATGGCCTTGCGCTTCAGGTTCGCGGCGGCCCAGTGGTGCGCGAGCAGATCCGGCCGCGACTCCACCTGTTCCTGGAAGTGCGCCTCCATCGCCTCCGCCGTCTTCGCGTGCATCTGCTGGCGGTACCGCTTGAGCATGGAGTCGTAGGCCGCGTCCCGCACCAGCGCGTGCTTGAAGAGGTACACGGGCCCCTTCGGCCGGCGCTTGCGGTGCAGCAGCCCCGAGCCCACCAGCCGCTCCAGGTCCGCCTCCAGCGCGTCGGGCGTCAGCGGGCTCACGTGGCGCAGGAGCTCATGCGTCAGCTCACGGCCCAGCACGGAGGCGATCTGCGCGGTCTCCTTGGCGCGGCCCAGCCGATCCAGGCGCGCGACGAGCAGATCGCGCAGCGTGCCCGGCACCGCGGGACCCGCCTTGCTGGCATCCAGCGCGAAGCGGCCCTCGCGCTCCACCAGCGCGCCGGACTCGCGCAGCGTGCGCACCAACTCCTCCACGAACAGCGGGATGC
This sequence comes from Corallococcus sp. CA041A, assembly GCF_003612075.1. NCBI lineage: Bacteria > Pseudomonadati > Myxococcota > Myxococcia > Myxococcales > Myxococcaceae > Corallococcus > Corallococcus sp. CA041A. The sequence continues at coordinate 22,032 of NZ_RAWF01000153.1, read as the reverse complement.
CGTCCGTGCGCGTGGCGATCTCCTCCAACGCCTCCGGCGAGAGCGGGCCTCCCACTGCGGCGGTGGCCAACCGCTCCACCTCCCCGCGAGCCAGCGCGCCCAGCTGCACCTGCGTCACCGCCGACGCGGCCCAGGGCGGCTCCAGCTCCGGCCGCGCGCTGAACACGGCGAGCAGGCGCGACGAGGACACCTCCTCCACCAGCGCCTTGAGCAATTCCAGCGTGGACGGGTCCGCCCAGTGCAGGTCCTCCAGCGCCAGCACCACGGGCTGCCGCTCAGCCATCGCGGCGAGGAACGCGAGCAGCGCGTTGCGCGTGAGCTCCCGGTGCTTCAAGGGCGACACGTCCAGCGGAGCCCAGCGCTCCGGCGGCAGCGGCAGGGACAGCAGCGACGCGAACAGGGGCAGCGTCTCCGGCAGCTCGAAGCTGTACCCGGACAGCAGCGCCTCCAGGCCCGTCAGCCGGCCCTCCGGCGGCAGGTCGCGGTTCGGGTCCAGCATCCGCGTGAGCAGGTCCACCACGGGGGCATACGCCTGACCGGAGCTGTCCTCCGTGCAGCGGGACTCCAGCCACGTATGGGGCTCCGCGCCCAGCCGGTCTCCCAGCTCGCGCATGAGGCGAGACTTGCCGATGCCCGGCTCACCGGTGATGAGCACCGCCTGCCCCTGCCCCGAGCGCGCCTGCTCCCAGCGCGACAGCACCAGGTCCAGCTCGCGTGAACGGCCCACCAGCGAGAGCGCGTCGTCGGTGCCGCTCCACGTCGCGTCCGCGCCCTGGAGCACGAACGTCTCCAGGCCCGGGGGCAACAGCTCGTTCGGGGACGCGGGCGCGGGGTCCAACGGGAAGTGCTTGCGCACCAACTGCTGCGTGTCACCCGTGACGAGGATGGCGCCCGAAGGCGCGGACGTGGACAGCCGGAAGGCCAGCTTCGGCGTGGTGCCCACCACGAAGCCCAGGCCAGAGAGCGTGGGATCCCGCTGCTCACGCGACACCACCAGGCCCGTGTGCAGGCCCACGCGGATCTCCACCCGCGTGCCGCGCTCGGCCTCGATGGCACGGCCGCGCCGCTTCACCTCCGCCACCATGTCCAGCGCCGCCTGCGCCGCTCGCCGCGCGTCGTCCTCCCGTGCCGCCGGATAGCCGAAGTAGAAGAGGACGATGTCGCCCAGCGCGCTGGCGATGTGGCCGTTGTAGCGCCGGGCGATCTCGATGCAGACCTCCTGCTGGGCGCCCAGCACGTGATCCAACTCCTCGATGTCCACCGGCCCCGGCGCCGTCTGCGTGGCGGACAGCGTGCAGCACACCACGGTCAGCTGCCGACGCTCACCCTCCGCCCACCGGCGCGAGCGCGTGGACACGGCGTTGGGCGTGCGGCTGGACAGCTCCACCGTCGCCGTCTCCGCGTTGGGAGCCGCGGGCTGGATGCGCACGGGCGAGGGCCGGCGCGGCAGATTGGACACGTCCACCGCCTCCAGTTGGCGCAGCAGCACCTCCGCGGACACGGTGCGCTGGGACGGGTCCTTCGAGGTGACGCGCTGGAGCAGCTTGCCCAGCGGGTGCGCGGCGATGGCCGGCGGAATGGGCACCGGCTCCGAGGAGAGCTGCTGGAAGATGACCTCCGCGACGGTGGCGCCCTCGAAGATGCGGCGGCCGGTGAGGCACTCCAGGAACACCAGCCCCCACGCGTACAGGTCCGAACGCGGCGTGGGCGCCTGCCCGCGAAGCTGTTCCGGCGCCGCGTACGACGGCGTGCCCAGCGATTCATTGGTGGACGTGATGCGCGGCTGCGCTTCCGTGCGCGTCAGCTCGTCCGTCACCGACCCGATGCCGAAGTCCAGCACCAGTGCGTTGCGGCGGGCGCCGGTGGGCACGACCATGATGTTCGCGGGCTTCAGGTCGCGGTGCACCACGTTCTGCGCGTGCGCGCACGCCAGCGCGTCCAGCAACTGGAGCATCAGGTGGCGCGTCTCCACCGGATCCAACACGCCCTCCTCCGCGAGCACCTGCGCCAGGTTCTTCCCTGGCACGAACTCGAAGATGGAGTAGACGGCGCCGCCCTGCGCGCGGCCTGAATCGATGAGCCGCACGATGTTCGGGTGGTGCATCTGCGCGCACAGCTTCATCTCGCGCTCGAAGCGCGCGCTGCGGCGCTCCACGGACTCTGGCGTCGCGCCGTCCGTCAGGCGCAGGAGCTTCACCGCCACGTTCTGGCCGGTGGTCACCTGGCGGGCCTTGTAGACGCGGCCGAAGCCGCCCTCGCCCAGCTCCGAAAGGAGTTCGTACCGGCCCTGGAAGGCTTCCAACAGCTGGGGATCCATTGGGTTCTTCATCGCGTTCCCGAGCCTCGCTCCATTGATGACCGTCCCCCCCGCCTGGGCAGGGTGATGACGAACTCCGTGAACTCACCCGGCACCGACTCCATGCGGAACGTGCCCTGATGGCCCTGCACGATGATGTCATGGCTGAGCGACAGCCCCAGCCCCGTCCCCTGCCCTGGTGGCTTCGTGGTGAAGAAGGGGTCGAAGATTCTTCCCGCACTCTCCACGGGGATGCCCGGCCCGTTGTCGCGCAGCCGGACCTCCACCTGCTCCTGACGCGCGAGGGTGCGAACCTTGAGCACCGGCACGTACGTGGCCCCCTGCGTCTGGCGCTTCTGACGCATGGCGTAGAGCGCGTTGTCCACGACGTTGATGATGACGCGGCCCACGTCCGCGCGACTCAACTCCAGCCGTCCCACGTCCGGGTCGTACTCGGCATCCAGGTGGACGGTCAGCGGTTCGCCGCGCATGCCGCCCTGTCCCAGCGCGATGCCCTCCGCGACCAGCGCGTTCAGCTCCACCTGCTCGCGCGGACCGGGCGAGCGGCGCGCGTGCTGGAGCATGTTCTGGATGAGCGCGTCCGCGCGGCGGCCGTGCTCGTTGATCTTCTGCACGTTGGTGCGCAGGCACGCGAGCGCTTCATCCACGTCGCTCGCGGAGCCCACCGTCAGCCGTTCGCGCTGCGGCTCCAGCACGCTGGCCAGGTCCTCCGTGAGACCCACGGAGAGGCCGGCGAAGTTGCTGATGAAGTTGAGCGGGTTGCGCAGCTCGTGCGCCATGCCGCCCACCAGCGCCGCGAGCGAGGCCAGCTTCGCGTCCATGATGAGCTGCATGCGCTGCACGGTCTCCTGCTCGATGCGGCGGTAGAGCCTCGCGTTCTCCAGCGCGAGCGCCGCCTGCCCCGCGAACGCGACGAGGAACTCCAGGTCGTCCTCGGAGAAGCTCTTGGGCGTGGAGACGTTGTCCACGTACAGCACGCCCAGCACCTCGTCGCGGGGCTTGAGCGGCACGCACATGGAGGCGCGGATGGAGCTGAAGATGACGGACTCCGCGGCGCCCAGGCGCGGATCATTCACCGCGTCGGAGAAGAGCGCCGCCACGCTCCTGCGCAACACGAAGTCCACGATGTTCTGGCTGTAGATGGGCCCGCGCACGGCCGTGCCCTCGGCCGTCTTCGTCACGCGCGGCTCCAGCTTCCCCGTGCCCTCGTCCATGAGCAGGATGACGCCCCGCTCCACGTGGAGGATTTGAAACGCCAGGTCCAGCACCCTGCCGGGCAGCGCCTCCAGGTCGTCCGTGACGGACAAGAGCTTCGCCACCTCCTGGAGGATGCGCATCCGCTCGCGGGCGCGCGTGGCCGTGCCGGGGGCCTCCTCCGCGGACTTCTCCGAGCCGGACACCGCCTTCACCAGCGTCTTCAGCGGCACGCGGGTGAGCGCGCGCGTGAGCTGGGGACGGGGTTCGTCGGGCGGGCCCGCGGGTGCGGCCGGTGGTGCTTCGTGGGTCAGCAGGAAGACGAGGTCACCCAGCGTCAGCGTGTCGCCGGGGCGCAGCTCCTTGCGGCGGATCTGCACGCCGTTGACGAACGTGCCGTTCTTGCTCTGCAGGTCGGTGACGAAGAAGCGCCCGTCGGAGGACTCGATGCGGGCGTGCTGGCGCGACAGGCTGCGGTGGGGAATGCAGATGCCCTGGTCGTCCGCGCGGCCAATGGTGATGGGCACGTCCCCCAATGGGTAGGACAGCTCATCCGGTTGCCCAGGGTTGTAGACGAGCATCGGCACGGCTTTCAGACCCCCTCCAGGGTCGCAAGCCTAGCCGAAAAGGACGCGCGCGAACCGCCCCGGCGGATTCAGCCGGAGCGGCGGGCCCTTGCCTTAAGCGGCGCTCGCGGCCGGAGCCAGGAGCCCCCGGTCGCGCAGCGTGTCGAGGATGCGCTCCAGCCCCGCATCCACCGTCTCCGCGTCGGAGCGGACGGTGATTTCCGGGGACTCGGGCGGCTCGTACGGGTCCGACACGCCGGTGAAGTGCGGAATCTCCCCGGCCAGGGCCTTCTTGTAGAGCCCCTTCACGTCACGGGCGATGAGCGCGTCCAGGCTGGCCTGGACGTAGCACTCCAGGAACGGGATGCCGGCCTGGGTGGCCAGGGCGCGCACCTCGTCCCGGGAGTTCTTGTACGGCGAGATGGCGGCGGTGATGACGCCCACCTCGTGCTTCGCCAGCACGCGCGCCACGTAGCCGATGCGCCGGACGTTCTCCTCGCGGTCCGCGCGGCTGAAGCCCAGGCCGCGGGAGAGGTACGTGCGCACCTCGTCCCCGTCGAGCAGCTCCACGCGCTGCACGGGCGACAGCTGCCGTGCCACCGCGGCGGACAACGTGCTCTTGCCCGCGCCGGACATGCCAGTGAACCAGAGGATGAAGCCCGGACGCTGTTGCATCGCCACTCCCCTACCTGTCCACCGCGGGACCGTTGATCATCCCCGCGCCCACGGTGGCGTTGGTGCCCTCGTCCACGAGGATGAAGCTGCCGGTGCTGCGGTTGCGCCGGTACTCGTCGAAGAAGAGCGGCACCGTCGTGCGCAGCGTCACCCGGCCCACCTCGTTGAGCTTCAGGCCGGGGCTCTGGTCGTCGCGGTGCAGCGTGTTGACGTCCAGCCGGTAGTGCAGCTGCTTCACCATGGCGCGCGCCATGCGGGTGGTGTGCTTGATGGCCAGACGCGAGCCGCTGTTGAGCTGCGTCGAGTCCGACAGCCAGCACACCATCGCGTCGATGTCCTGGCTCGCGGTGGGCGGGTTGCCCGGGCGGCACAGCATGTCGCCGCGGCTGATGTCCAGCTCCTCCTCCAGCGACACGTTCACCGACATGGGCGGGAACGCCTCCGTCAGCGGCTTGCCGGCCAGCTCCAGCGCCTTGATGCGCGTGGTGAAGCCGGACGGCATCACCATCACCTCGTCGCCCGGGCGCATCACGCCGCCCAAGAGCTGCCCGGAGTACGCGCGGTAGTCGTGGAACTTCTTCGCGGACGCGGGCCGGATGACGCCCTGCACGGGGAAGCGCAGGTGGATGAGGTCCCGGTCGGACGCGATGTGCACGTTCTCCAGGTGGTGCAGGAGCGTGGGGCCCTGGTACCAGGACATCTTCTCCGAGCGCGTCACCACGTTGTCCCCGCCCAGCGCGGAGATGGGGATGAACGACAGGTCGCTCACGTCCAGCTTCATGGAGAACTGGCGGAACTCCTCCCGGATGCGGTCGAAGACGCCCTGGTCGTAGTCCACCAGGTCCATCTTGTTCACGCACAGCACCAGGTGCGGCACGCGCAGCAGCGACGCGATGAACGCGTGGCGCCGCGTCTGCTCCAGCACGCCCTTGCGCGCGTCCACCAGGATGAGCGCCAGGTCCGCCGTGGACGCACCCGTCACCATGTTGCGCGTGTACTGCAGGTGTCCGGGCGTGTCCGCGATGATGAACTTGCGCTTCGCCGTGGAGAAGTAGCGGTACGCCACGTCGATGGTGATGCCCTGCTCGCGCTCGGCCTTCAGGCCGTCCAGGAGCAGCGCCAGGTTGACGTACTCGTCGCCCCGGGCCTGGCTCGTGCGCTCCACAGCGGCGAGCTGGTCCTCGAGGATGGACTTCGTGTCGTACAACAGCCGCCCGATGAGGGTGCTCTTGCCGTCATCCACGGAGCCCGCGGTCGCGAATCTCAGCAGTTCCACTAGAAGTATCCCTCGCGCTTGCGGTCTTCCATCGCCGTCTCAGAGAACTTGTCGTCCGCGCGGCTGGCGCCACGCTCCGTCACGCGGGAGGCCGTCACCTCATCGATGACCTGCGCCACCGTGGACGCGGTGGACGGCACGCACGCGGTGCACGTCATGTCGCCCACGGTGCGGAAGCGCACCGTCTCCGTCGTCACCGTCTCGCCGGGAATCATGGACATGAAGGGCGACCAGGCCATCAGCATGCCGTCCCGGCGGAACACCTCGCGCCGGTGCGTGTAGTAGATGGACGGCAGCGCCACGTTCTCCCGGCCGATGTACTGCCAGATGTCCAGCTCGGTCCAGTTGGACAGGGGGAACACGCGCAGGTGCTCACCGCGGCGGTGGCGGCCGTTGTAGAGCGACCACAGCTCCGGCCGCTGGTTCTTCGGATCCCACTGGCCGAACTCGTCGCGGAAGGAATAGACGCGCTCCTTCGCGCGGGCCTTCTCCTCGTCGCGCCGGGCTCCGCCGAAGACGGCGTTGAAGCCGTTCTTCTCGATGGCCTCCAGCAGCGGCTGCGTCTGCAGGCGGTTGCGGGACGCGCGAGGACCCTTCTCCTCCGTCAGCTTCCCCGCGTCGATGGCCTCCTGCACGGACGCGACGATGAGCCGCGCGCCCAGTTCCGCCACCCGTTCATCGCGATACTGGATGACCTCCGGGAAGTTGTGCCCCGTGTCCACGTGCATCAGCGGAAACGGCAGCGGTGCGGGCCAGAAGGCCTTGACCGCCAGGTGCAACATCACCGCGGAGTCCTTCCCACCGGAGAAGAGCAGCACCGGCCGGTCCAGCTCCGCCGCGACTTCCCGGATGATGAAGATGGACTCGGCTTCCAGCGCCTCAAGATGTGAAAGCTCGTAGCTCACGGTCAGGCAAGCTACCACAACCCTTCCCACGCCCAACCGTGGCCGTGAAGGTTTCCGCTTCCGCGAGTGTGAGACACGCCGGATGCGACATGCCGGAGGGGGCGATGAAACATGGCCGGAGGACCTGCTGGGATGGATGTTTCACGGCCCCACTCCGGGTGCGTGCCCGGGGCCCCCACCCGGTGTGCGGGAGGCGGTTTCCGTGAGGGGGGCGCATGGTATAGACGGCCGCGCCATGGCAAGCGCAACCCCTCCCGTCCTCGACCGTTGGTTCCCGTCCCGCAAGCCGCTCCCGGAGCCGCGCCTGCGCCTGTTCTGCCTGCCGTTCGCCGGCGGGAGCGCGGCCATCTACCAGTCCTGGGGCATGGCGCTGCCCACGGGCGTGGAGCTGTGCGCGGTGCAGCTGCCCGGGCGCGAGCGGCGCCTGATGGAGCCCGCGCTCAAGTCCATGCCGGAGCTGATGGACGTGCTGATGCCGGCGCTGACGCCGCTGATGGACCGGCCCTTCGCGCTGTTCGGCTACAGCATGGGGGCGCGCATCGGCCTGGAGGTGGCGCGGACGCTGAAGCGCCAGGGTGGTCCGAAGCCGCTGGGCTTCATCGCCGCGGCGGCGCCCCCGCCGTCGCACAACGACCGGGAGCCCATCCACACGCTGGATGATGCGGGGTTCATCGCGAAGCTGCGCGAGTACGACGGCACGCCGGAGGAGGTCCTCCAGCACAAGGAGCTGCTGGAGCTCATCCTCCCCACGCTGCGAGCGGACTTCGCGCTGGCCTGGTCGGAGAACGGCAAGGACACGGCCCCGTTGGACATCCCGCTGTCCGTGTACGCGGGCAAGGGGGACAAGCACGTGGGCTTGGACATGATGGAGCACTGGCGCGCGGAGTCCACCGCCGACGTGCGCCTCCGCCACTTCGAGGGAGGCCACTTCTTCATCCGCACGCACGGGCCGCCAGTGCTGGCGGCCGTGCGCGAGGACCTGACGCGCTGGATGACGACGCAGGGTTAGGCCGTCTTGATGACCGGGGCCATGTCCCCGGCGAGCGGCACGGTGTGCTGCCAGCGCACCGTGAGCGCCCCGCTCCGGGGCCTGCGGAAGGCCAACGCCGCCTGGTGCCGGGCGGACGGCTTGTGCTGCATGAACTGCCACACGTCCGGCAGGTCGTTCATCCGCGGGTCGAAGCTGATGCCGGGCATCTGTCCCGGCACCAGATCGAAGCCGAACTGATCCAACGGCAAGGAAAGGCCCGCGCCGCGAGCCTTGATGTAGGCCTCCTTCAGGGTCCAGTACTCGAAGAAGCGCTCACGCTGGCGCTCCTTGGGCAGCGAGCGCAGGGCCTGCACCTCCGTCTTCGCGAAGTAGTGGTCGGCGATCTCCACCGTCTCGCCGGGCCGCTCCGCGTCTTCGATGTCCGCGCCCAGGTCCACGTCCCGGCCCACCGCGACCAGGGCCATGCCATCCGTGTGGCTCAGGTTGAAGCGCAGCCACTGGCCCTCGGGACCCACGATGGCGGGACGGCCGTACTCGTTGGGGACGAAGCGCCAGGCCTCCGGCGCGACGGGCGCGTAGCGCGACAGGGTCAGCCGCACCAGCGCGTGGGACACCAGGTACTGCCGCTGGTGCCGCTCGAAGTGGAAGCGCCGCTGCCGCTCGCGCTCGCTGGGGTCCAACAGGGCCTTGTAGGCCTCCAGGAGGCGCGGGTCGTCGATGCGCTCGGGTTCGACGATCCACACGTGGACCTCGTCGGGGCGCAGGTCGAGGGGCGTGGAAGAGAGGGACACCGTCATGTCGTGCAGGCAATCAGGAACCGCCGCGCCTGTCACGGGGGCTGGTCCGGCCGCTTGGCGGGCGCGTAGGCTTCACGGCCCTACGCTGAGGGGGGAGAGACACTCATGGACCTGACCACCGCGACGACGAAGCTCCAGGCGCTGCGCCGGGACATGACGGGCCACACGGACCGGAACGACGAGCGCCGCATCCTGGACCTGCTGGAGGGCGCCACCAGCGAGGAGCTGAACTTCCTCCTGTCCAACGTGGACCTGGTGCGCCTGCTGTCGGACCTGGATGACCGGCTGGTGGGCCCGGACCACCACACGGCGCTCCTGGACCTGCTGTGCACGCGCCGCGCGGCGGAGCTGTCCCTGCCGGTGCGCGCGTCGCTGGCCACCGCGCTCCAGAAGGGCGCCACGCCCGCGCAGGCGGAAGCGCGGCTGCGCGACCTGTTCCTGGGGCTGAAGGGCCGCGAGCTGACCGGGTTCAAGAACCTGCTGGAGGCGGGCGGCGAGTACCACGACCTGCACAAGCTGGTGTTCGACGACGTGGACGACATGGTGGTGCGCACCGAACTGCTCGCCCACTTCCAGCGTGAGGCGCAGGCCTTTCCCAGCGGCGAGAACAAGGTCCTGAGCGACATCGACGACACGTTCTTCGCCAACTGGGTGGACCAGCGCTACCCGCCGAAGACGGTGTACCCGGGCGTGCTCGCGTTCTACCAGGAGCTGGACCGGGGGCCGGGCATCATCCCGGGCCGCGCGGGCGACCTCGTCTTCGTGAGTGCGCGCCCGCAGGATCCGCTGGGCCTCATCGAGAACGCGACGCTGGACTCGCTGAGCAAGCGCGGCGTGCCGCTGGCGGTGATGCTCTCCGGCAGCTTCTTCTACCTCGTGGGCAACACGCGCATCGCGCAGAAGAAGTTCGAGAACTTCGAACAGTACGCGCGCCTCTTCCCCGAGTACGGCTTCGTCTTCGTGGGCGACAGCGGCCAGGGCGACGTGGAGTTCGGCGCCCGCATGCGCGAGTCCCTGCCCCAGGCGGTGCGCGCCGTGTTCATCCACGACGTGGTGGCGACGCCGCCGGAGCAGCGGGACGCCTGGCGCGCGAAGCACGTCTTCTTCTTCGACACGTACGTGGGCGCGGCGGTGGACGCGTTCCACGCGGGCGTCATCTCCCGCGACGGCGTGGACCGCATCGCCGCCGCCGCGACCGAATCACTGGCGGCCATCGCATTCCCCTCCGCTGCGCAGCGCCAGGCACGGGAAGCGGAGCTGGAGCGCGATCTGGCCCTGTTGCGGACGTTTTGAGCCCGCGCTGAAGGCCCGCGCCGCACGGTTTCCATCACCGGGCAGCCCACCGGTCCCGGACAGTTGGCGGGACGTACGAGGCACCCCAACCTTCCGGGCGCTTCACAGGGGTGAAGCGGCCGTCTGGGGACGGAAGGAAGGGCTCCGGGAGGTTCCCGGGGCCCTTCCGGGGCGTGAGGGGGCGCGCGGGACCGATGGAACTGTTTCCCATCCATTTGCTGTTCATCGTCGTCTTGATGAACCGCTACATCCTCGGCCCCTTCCTGCGGCGGCTGAAGGGGCGACGGTTCGAACGGGTGGACGACTCCTACCGTCCGAAGGTCGCCATCGTCGTTCCCCTGTTCAACGAAGGCCAGGGCATCTTCCACACCGTCCGGGCCCTGCTGGACCAGGACTATCCCAGCGAGCTCACCGAGATCATCGTCGTGGATGACTGCTCGCGCGACGACAGCGTCGCGTGGGCCACCAAGGCCGCGGAGGGCCACCCCAACGTCCGGGTGATGCGCAACCCGGAGAACATGGGCAAGCGCAAGGGCATCAACCGGGGCGTCCGCGCCGCGGAGGACGCGGAGATCATCGTCTCCGTGGACTCGGACGTGGTGGTGGAGAAGAGCGCCGTGCGCCAGCTCATCCGCCGCTTCGTGCACCCGAATGTCGCCGCGGTGGGCGGGCGCACCTTCGTCATCAACCGTCACCAGAACTGGCTGACGCGGATGATCGAAATCAAGTTCCACTTCGCCCAGAAGTGGCTGAAGGACCTGGAGCGCTCGTTCCGTCAGGTGATGTGCCTGTCCGGTTGTCTGACGGCGTATCGCCGTTCCGTGCTGCTGGAGCTGGAGCCCATCCTGGAGGCGCGCGCCATCGCGGGCATCCCCATCAAGTACGGCGAGGACCGCTTCCTCACGCGGCAGATCGTCAAGCACGACTACGAGACGGTCTACACGCTGGACGCGTACTGCTTCACCGCCGCGCCCTCCACGCTCGCGGGCTACTTCAGTCAGCAGCTGCGCTGGCGGCGCTCCAACCTGGTGGACCTCATCTGCGGCCTGTCGCACGCGTGGCGGCTGCACCCGGTCATCACCGTGCACTACGTATCGCAGCTGGCGCTGCTGCTGGCGTACCCGGTGGTCATCGTCCACAACCTGCTCAACGGCGAGTTCTGGGACATCCTCGCGTTCCACTTCCTGGTGATTGGCCTGTTGGGCTTCATCTACCGGATGGAGACGCGCTACCTGCCGGAGGACCGGCGCGTGCACCCCGCGAGCTTCCTGCCCATGGCGCTGCTCATGCCGGTGACGTACGCGCTCTTCACGCCGCTGGCGCTGCTGACGCTCGACTCCGGGAGTTGGGAGACGCGCGGCAGTCCCACGACGGCGCCGGCACCCTCCCCTGTTCCCGCCCCCGCGAAGCTCACGTCCAACTCCGCAGGCGAAGGAACCCCGTCATGAACCAGCAGGTCGCCAACCGGCTCAACTCCATCGCGGTGTCCGCCTACAAGTTCATGGGCTCGGTACTGCTGGCGCTGATCCTCCTGGGCCTGATGTCGTTCCTCGTGGTGCAGGGCTTCTTCCTGGCGAGCAACAGCTGGGCGGCGCCCACCATCCTGTCGCCCACCGATCCCAACGTGCTGGCGCTCAACGCGCAGGCGGCGCAGCAGGAGTCGGAGCGGGACGGGTTGATGGCCCGGCGGCGAGAGGCGTCGGACCGGCTCCTGGAGGCCGAGCGGACCGTGGCCGCGGAGCGGTCCTTCCAGCAGCGCTTCGTGGTGGCGCTCAAGGGGGAGAAGCGCTCCCGCGACCGGCTGGCGAGGCGGCTGTCCGCGCTGCGCCAGGAGTACCTGCGCACGGGCGAGGAGATCGCCGAGTCCAACCGCGCGTTCAGCGGCCTGTCCCGCACGCGGACGAACGCGCTCTACGGCGCGAAGCTGATGGAGCGGGAGGACGTACTCACCGCCAACCACCACCTGGCGCAGATGGCGCAGAGCAACCTGTCCCTGGCGCAGGAGACGGTGGACCTGGACATGCGCCTGGACACGCTCCGGCGCGAGAGTGAGGGGCTCACCGCCGCGGAGAACGGCCTGGGCCGCGACACCGCCGCCGAAGGCCTGACGACGGACACGTTGCTGCTGGAGCGTGAGTACACCCAGTCGGTGCTGGCGCTGGCCCGCGCGGACGCGCAGCGCAAGAGCCTGGAGGCGGACGTGCGCGCGCTGGACGACCGCATCCGCCGCTTCGACCACCTGCTCCAGGTGGTGCATGGCTCGCCGTACCTGAAGGCGGTGGAGCAGAACCTCAACGTGGCCTTCGTGCCCTACGAGAACCTGCCCAACGCCCGGGCCGGCACCCCGCTCTACACCTGCGCGCTCAAGATCTTCTGGTGCCGCGAGGTGGGCGTGGTGGGGCCCGTGCTGGAGGGCGAAATCTCCCAGCAGCACCCCATCCGCCAGTACCACTTGCGAGGCGTGATGGTGGAACTCCAGCTTCGAGATGCGCCGAGCGCACGCGAGCCGCTGCTTCACCTGGGCCATCCCCCGTTGATGCTGTGAACCCCGTCGTGAAATCGGAAAGGAAGCGGAGGATGCGGACGAGCCTCGCGAGAGGAGCCCTGCTGGGGCTCGGGTTGTGGGCGGGCGTGGCGCCGGCGGAAGAAGCGGGGACGGTGCGGGCCCAGGGAGACCTCGCGAAGGGCTATTGCGAACGTGTGCGCGGCACCGCGAAGGCGGAGGCCGTGCTGGAGCTGGCGCCGGAGGTGTTCGCCAGCGTGGGCGCGGTGAACGCGGGCGACGCCACGGGAGGCTCGGACGACTTTCCCCTGGGCTCTCCCAAGCTGCGCGTCACCGCGGGGCTGGGCTACGACTTCGTGGGCCTCTACCGGGGCCACACGCTGCGCTCGCGCGCGGAGGCCGAGTGTCGCCGCTATCAGGCGCTCGCCGCGCTCCAGAGCGCCGTGGATCAGGGCTCGCGGCTGGGGGAAGCGGCGGCGCTGGACGCACGCTCCCGGGCCCTGGCCACCTCCCTGCCCCGCGCGGAGGAGCTGGTGGCCCATCTGCGCGACGACCTGCGCGACGGCGGCGCGACGCTGGAGGAGCTCAACGCGGTGCAGGTGCGGTTGGATCATCTGCGCTCGCTCGCGCGCGACACCGCCCAGGCCCGCGAGCGGCTGGCGCTCGAACCCGCGGTGCCGGAAGGGCAGACCCTGGGCGCGCTGATCAGCGCCTTCGAGGCCGCGGATGATCAAGTCGAGGTCCTGTCCGGCGGCCTGCGCACGGCGGGCGCGTGGCGCCTGAGCGTGCGCGGCGGCTACGACGAGGTCTTCGACGTGGACCAGAGCACGCCCCTCTTCGGCCAGCTCACGCTGGGCTACAACCTGGGCCAGCTGTGGCAGGGCCGGGCCAATGCCCAGGCTCGCGAGGGCCGCCGCCTGGAGTCGCGCGACGCGGTGGATGGAGCGCCCCGGCGGGTGCGCCAGCTCCTGGGCGAATTGCGCATCACCGAGCGCAGCGAGCAGCAGCGCCTGGGCGAGGTGTCCACGCTGGTGTCCGACCTGCAGGGCCAGCTGCGCGAGGTGGAGCAGTTGCAGACGCGGCAGGTGCGCCGCTTCCGGGACTACCTGCTGCTGGAGCTGGCGCGACTGCAGGCGGAGCAGGCCTACCTGGGCGCGCATCTGAAGACCCTCCGCACGCTTCTAGGGGAAACGGGCCCATGAGCGACGCAAGGCAACGGCGGTGGGTGGCGCTCGGGACGTCGGGCGTGTTGATGCTGTGGGCGGGCGCACTGCTCCTGAGCCACGGCGCCTGCAACAGCGCGAGGAAGCCCATGGAATCCCCCGCATCCTCCAGCACGCGCGCGCTGCGCACCGACCCTCCTGCCACGAAGAACGGACTGGCCCCCGTCACGCGGGGGCAGCTGCACGTCACCGAAGGCCAGGTCGAGAACCTCCAGGAGGAAGAGGAACAGGACGGGACGCAGTTCGCCATCGAGGGGCCGCGCCAGCGCGCGGTCGTCCCGGAGACGACGGGGGACGAGGCGGAGCTGCGCTTCACGTGGTTGGGCGCCACCAGCGAGGTGGTTCCGCTGGCGTCGGGCCAGCAGCGCGAACAGGTGGGCCTCAAGCTGCGCGCGCGGGACGGCTGCAACCTCATCTACGCCATGTGGCGCATCGCGCCCTCCGCGGGCATCGTGGTCCAGTTCAAATCCAACCCGGACGACCACGAGAGCCGCGAGTGCGGCAACGCGGGCTACACCACCGTGCGGCCGCGCTTCATGGAGCCGTTGGATCGGCTGTCCCCCGGTGAGTCCCACGTGCTGCGCGCCCGCATCGACGCGAACGTGCTGACCGTGTACGCGGACGGTGTGCGCGTCTGGGAGGGATTGCTGCCCCCCGACGCGCTCGGCCTGGAAGGCCCCGCCGGGATGCGCACGGACAACGCGCGCGTGCGCTTCGAGTTGCTCGTGCCCCAGGCGGCCGGCCCCACCTCGCACCTCTGAGGCGGTCGTCCGGAACCCGCCCGTCGGAGCGAATGGCTGGGGGGCCCCCCTTGCATGGAAGATCCGGGCGTGGGTTGCTTGAGGCACCGATGCCCGACCGCGATCCGCTGGCCTCGACGTATCGTCCACCGCAGGGCCTGGAGGCGTTGGAAGACGCCCTCCGCCGCGACCTGGACATCCTGTCCTACCCTGCCCGCGGCTGGGTGCCGCCGCGCTCCACTCCGGACGGCCGTCCCATCCTGGACGTGCTCATCGTGGGCGGAGGCCAGAGCGGGCTGGGCGCCGCGTTCGGGCTGATGCGCGAGCGCGTGACGAACGTGCTCGTGCTGGACGACGGCAGGGACGGCTTCCACGGGCCCTGGAAGACGTTCGCGCGGATGATCACCCTGCGCACGCCCAAGTACCTCACCGGTGCGGACTACAACATCCCCAACCTCTCCTTCCGCGCCTGGTACGAAGCGCAGCACGGCGCGGAGGGCTTCCAGCAGGTGGCCCTCATCCCGAAGGAGCTGTGGGCGGACTACCTCCTCTGGTACCGGCGCGTGCTGGGCGTCCCGGTGAAGTGCGGCACCAAGGCGGGCGCGCTGCGCTGGCGCGCGGACCTGGACTGCTTCGAGGTCCCCGCCGCGCACAACAACGAGGCGGAGTTCCTCCTCGCGCGCAAGGTGGTGCTGGCCACCGGCATCGACGGCTCCGGCCGCTGGGAGGCGCCGCCAGAGGTGCAGCCGCTGCCGCGCGCGCTGTGGGCACACACGCACGACCCCATCGACTTCGCCGCGCTGAAGGGCAAGCGCGTGGGCGTGCTGGGCGCGGGGGCCTCCGCGTTCGACAACGCCTCCGTGGCGCTGGAGTCGGGCGTGGGCCAGGTGGACCTGTTCTACCGCCGCAAGAAGCTGCCCAACGTGAACCCCTACCGCTGGGCGGAGTTCGCGGGCTTCCTGCGCCACCACGGCGACCTGCCGGACGCGCAGCGCTGGCGCTTCATCCGGCAGATCATCGACATGGGCCAGCTGCCGCCGCGCGACACCTTCGAGCGCGCCCGCCGCCACCCGCACTTCCACCTGCACGCGGAGAGTCCCTGGGTGGAGGTGAAGGCGCAGGACGGCATGGCCGTGGTGCGCACGCCGCACGCGACGCACGCGTTCGACTTCCTCATCATCGCGTCCGGCTTCACCACGGACCTGTCGCTGCGGCCGGAGCTGGCGGAGCTGCACCCGCACATCGCGCTGTGGAAGGACCGCTTCACGCCGCCGGAGAACGAACGGAACGCGGACCTGCTGCGCCACCCGTACCTGGGCCCCTCCTTCGAGTTCCAGGAGAAGCAGCCCGGCACCGCGCCATGGCTGGGCGGCGTGTTCAACTACACCTTCGGGTGCCTGCTCTCGTTGGGCTTCGGCGGCGCCAGCATCTCCGGCATGAAGTACAGCCTGCCCCGCCTGGTGGGCGGCATCACGAAACAGCTCTACCTGGATGACAGCGAGCGCCACTTCCGCGCGCTCGCGGACTACGCGACGACGGAGTTCGAGACGTGAGTGCATCTGTAACCGTGTTTCGCAGCGAGCGCGTGGTGACGCCCGAGGGCACGCGCGCCGCGGCGGTGGTGGTGCGCGACGGGCGCATCGAAGGCATCCACGCGACGGTGGACGTGCCGAAGGACGCGCAGGTGGTGGACCTGGGCCGGGACGCGCTGTTGCCCGGCATCGTGGACAGCCACGCGCACATCAACGAGCCCGGCCGCACGGATTGGGAGGGCTTCGCCACGGCGACGGCGGCGGCGGCGGCGGGCGGCATCACCACCGTGGTGGACATGCCGCTCAACTCCATCCCCGCGACCACGTCCCTGGCCGCGCTGCGCACCAAGGCGGAGGCCGCGTCCGGCCAGTGCGCCATCGACTACGGCCTGTGGGGCGGCGTCATCCCCGGCAACGCCCACGAACTCCAGGCGATGGTCGAAGCGGGCGCGCCGGGCTTCAAGTGCTTCCTCGTGCACTCGGGCGTGGATGAGTTCCCCGCCGCCACGCGCGAGGTGCTGGACGCGGCCATGCCCATCCTCGCGAAGGCGGGCGTGCCGCTGCTGGTCCACGCGGAGCTGACGGACCATGAACCGCCCTTCGCGGGCGACGTGCGCGCGTATGCCAGCTACCTCGCGTCCCGTCCGGCCGCGTGGGAGGTGGACGCCATCCGGATGATGATCGACCTGTGCCGCAAGCACCGCGGCCCCGTGCACATCGTCCACCTGTCCGCGGCGGACGCGCTGGACGACATCGCGAAGGCGAAGGCGGAAGGGCTGCCCTTCACGGTGGAGACGTGCCCGCACTACCTCACCTTCACCTCGGAGGAGATTGAAGCCGGCGCCACCCACTTCAAGTGCGCCCCGCCCATCCGCGAGGCGGCCAACCGCGAGCGGCTGTGGGACGCGGTGAAGAGCGGCCTCATCGACCTGGTGGTGTCGGACCACTCGCCCTGCACGCCCGCGCTCAAGAAGCTGGAGGCCGGAGACTTCTCCGGCGCGTGGGGCGGCATCGCCGGCTTGCAGCTCAGCGTGTCCGCGGTGTGGACGGGCATGCGCGCGCGCGGCCTGGGCCTGGACGCGCTGGTGGAGCGCATGGCGCACCGCACCGCGAAGCTGGCCGGATTGTCGGGGCGCAAAGGAGCCATCCAGCCCGGGCTGGACGCGGACTTCGTCGTCTTCGCCCCGGAGGCGCGCTTCAAGGTGGCGCCCGAGGACATCCGCCACCGGCACCGGCTGACGCCCTACGCCGGACGCGAGCTGGAAGGCCGGGTGATGAGGACATACCTGCGCGGCCAGCGTATCTTCGACGCCACCGAGGGACTGACGGGCCCGCGCATCGGCCAATGGCTGCCGCGCGGCTAGCCCCGACGGTCCGGGAGAGGAATGCCGATGCAAGCCGAAGCACCCGGGGCGATGCACGTCGCCTTCGCTGACTTGATTGATCTCGCCGCACGCAAGGTGGGCGGCAAGGCCCTGCTGGCCAACGACGAGTTCTTCGCGCCCAAGGAGTCGATGTTGGAGGCCGGGCGCGGCGTCTTCATCGCGGACAAGTTCACGGAGCGCGGCAAGTGGATGGACGGCTGGGAGACGCGCCGCAAGCGCGTGCCCGGCTATGACTGGTGCATCGTGAAGCTGGGCCTGCCCGGCGCCATCCACGGCATCGACGTGGACACCAACCACTTCCTCGGCAACTTCCCCGAGTACGCCTCGCTGGAGGCGTGCGAGGTGGACGGAGACCCGTCGGCGGAGTCGCTGGCGGAGGACGTGTCGCGCTGGACGGAGCTGGTCCCCAAGCAGCGCCTGCGCGGCGGTTCGCGCAACCTCTTCCCGGTGGCGAACGAGCGGCGCTTCACGCACGTGCGCCTCAACATCTACCCGGACGGCGGCGTCGCTCGCCTGCGCGTGCACGGACAGGTGCTGCCGGACTGGCACGCCCTCAAGAAGGCCGGGCTGGTGGACCTGGCGGCGGCGGCCAACGGCGGCTCCGTCGTCACGTGCAACGATCAGTTCTTCGGCACGAAGGACAACCTCATCTTCCCGGGCCGCGCGGCGAACATGGGCGAGGGCTGGGAGACGCGCCGCAAGCGCGTGCCGGGCTTCGACTGGATCGTCGTGAAGCTGGCCACGGCGGGCACGCTGCGCCGCGCGGAGGTGGACACCCACTACTTCAAGGGCAACTTCCCGGACCGCTGCTCGCTGGAGGGCATCCACCTGGAGGAGCCGCTGCTGGACTTCGCCAACGCGACGCACCTCCCGTGGAAGGAGCTGTTGCCCCAGTCGAAGCTCCAGGCGGACCACTGCCACGTCTTCGAGAAGGAGCTGAAGGACGTGGGCCCCATCACCCACGTGCGCCTCAACATCTTCCCGGACGGCGGCGTCAGCCGGCTGCGCCTCTTCGGGGAGCCGGCGTGACGACGCCGCTGGAGCGCCTGAACACCGCCACGACGGAGGAGGCCACCGAGGCCTTCACCCGCTGCTGCGGCAGCACGAAGTGGGTCCAGCGGATGCTGGCCGTCCGCCCATTCCGCGACGCGGAGCACGTGTACGCGGAGGCCGTGGACGCCTGGGCGCGCACGGGGCCGGAGGACTGGAGGGAGGCCTTCACGCACCACCCGCGCATCGGCGACGTGTCGAAGCTGCGGGAGAAGTTCGCCTCCACCGCGCAGTGGTCGTCACAGGAGCAGAAGGGCGTGGCCAGCGCGGATGAAGGCGTCCTGCAGGCACTGTCCCAGGGCAACCGCGACTACGAGTCCCGCTACGGCTTCATCTTCCTCGTCTGCGCCACGGGCAAGAGCGCGGCGCAGATGCTGGAGTTGCTCCAGGACCGCATGCACCACACCCCGGACGAAGAGCTGAAGATCGCGGCCGGGGAGCAGGCGAAGATCACCCGCATCCGACTGGAGAAGCTCCTCGCGTCATGAGCACCCTCAGCACGCATGTCCTGGACACGAGCACGGGCCGTCCCGCGGAGGGGCTCTCCCTCACGTTGGAGGCCCGCTCGGGCGAAGACTTCCGGGAGCTGTCCCGGGGCGTCACCAACGCGGATGGACGGGTGAAGGACCTGTCGGGCGCGAACACGAAGCTTCAGCCCGGCGTGTACCGCCTCACCTTCGACACCGGGGCCTGGTTCCAGGCCCGGGGGCAGCGGGGCTTCTACCCGTACGTGCAGGTCGTGTTCGAGGTCACCGCGACCGACGAGCACTACCACGTCCCGCTGCTCCTGAGCCCCTTCGGCTTCTCCACCTACCGGGGCAGCTGAAGCCTCAGACGCGCGGCGGTTCGACGGGCGCCTTGTCCACGGCGGGCGCCTTGTCGCCGCCGCGCTCCACCTTCTCCGGCTTGTCCGCGACGGGCTCCGCGCAGAGCGAGGAGTTGTTGGACTTGCACACGCCGCCGTTCTGCAGGTCGAACTGCCAGCGGTGGCGCGGGCACACCACGTAGCGGCCCTCCTCCACCCAGCCTTCCGCCAGGTCCGCGCCCTGGTGCGGGCAGAAGCGCTGGATGGTGAAGCGCTTGCCGCCGGCCTCCACCACGGTGCGCTCCTTCTGGGCCTCCGTGGCGCGGATGCCGTCGCAGAACTCGCGGATGTCCTCCACCTCCACGCCCAGGAAGCCGTGCAGCACGGGCTCGTAGACGTCCGGGTTGCGGGAGAGGCGCAGGCGGAAGGACAAGAGGAAGTCCTCCCAGTTCAGCTTCCGGTCCAGCACGCGCACGATGTCGCTCGCGCTCACCTTCATCGCGTAGCGGCTCTTGTCGCGCATCTCCGTCACTTCATCCACGCGGCGACCCTTGAAGTCCACGCGCAACAGCCGCGTGGGCGCCTCCGTCAGCTCCACGTAGAACGGCATGCCCACGCGGTCGTGCAGATCCAACAGGTCCAGCTTGCGCTGCAGCTCCACGCGCAGGCGGGCGTGGATTTCATCCACCTCCTCGCGCATCAGGTTGCGGCGGCGCTCGCGGAAGACGTAGGCCATGTCCTTCGCGTACGTGTGGAGGTACTCCTTGAAGTTCTCCGTCGTCACGCGCTCCGGCACCTGGGACACGAACTCCAGCGAGCCCGCGTCCAGCACGTCCCCGGGCATGGGCTCCAGGTAGCGCGTGGGCAGCGTGGGCATGCGCTTCTCCAGGTAGGAGAAGAGCACGGGCGCGCGCGGGAAGATGTTCACGTCCTGGAAGTTCAGGTTGAAGAGCGCCGGGTCCAGGAAGGCCGCCGGGCCCGCCGCCGCGATGTACGCGCGGGGCTGCACCACTTCCAACGCGCGCGCCACCGCCTCGAACTTGCTGTCGCGCTTCTTCAGGCTGATGGCCGAGTACGTCTCCTGCGGGTACTCGTAGCAGGTGGGGTGCCAGATGGCGCCGGAGAACTGGGCGGAGAAGACGTCGATGGGCCCCTCCTCCGCGATGACGCGCACCAGGCGGTCGTGCATCTTGCAGTCGTTGATGTTGAGGAAGCACTGCCCGTCGCCGCGCACCATCACGCTGGAGTCGCGGTTGGTGCCCTGCTCCGACACGAAGAGCTTGATGTAGCCGCCCTTGATGGGAATCTCGCGCGAGTCCTCGCACGCGATGACGCGCTTGCAGCCGTACTTCTCGAAGATGTCCCGCAGCTCCGAGCGGCGGAACTTGGGCACCAGCACCGTGAAGTCCCGCTTCGCGATGGTGGCCAGGAACTCCGGGTCGAAGTGATCCTTGTGCTCGTGGCTGATGTAGAGGAAGCGCTCCTTGCCCGGCGTCTCCAGCAGCTCCTTCACGCGCGGCGCCAGGTGGTGGTTGCGCGGCAGCTGCATCCACGCGGAGTCGAAGGCCCCCTGGGGCGTCAGCCACGGATCCATGACGACGAGCGCTCCTGCGGTCTCCACCGCGAAGCCCGCATGACCCAGGAAGGTGATCCGCATGAACGTCGTCCCTCGTGTGGAAGGCCCGGCCGGGAAGACCGCGCCCTGGAGTGGCTGTGTGCGCGCGGCCCATGGCCCCGGCGTCAGCTAGGCTGCGAAGCTAGGGCGTCTCTTTCCAGCGGCACCCCGGCGCGCCCCTCCTGTCGGAAAGCCCACGCACGTCCCGTCAGGCCGCGAACAAAAAAAGAGGGAGGCCCACGTGGGCCCCCCTCTCCTGCTGCATTCAGGACGTGCGGCGTGCGGACTGACTAGGGCTGGATTTCCCGGACGCTCATCCACTTGAAGTCCACGTCCGAGGCGTTGTCCCAGCGGAACGTGGCGATGGGGCCGCCCCAGGTAATCGGCATGGCGCCCACGGAGCCGCCGCAGTGCTGGGCATCCCCGCCCCAGCCGCCGTCGTCGGTCATGTCGTAGACCTTGGTCCAGGTGACCTTGTCGGCGTTGTCGTTGAGGTACAGCTCCAGCTTCACCGCTTCCGCGCCGTTCGCACCCGGCACGTTGTGCATCACGGCCTTGAAGCCCACCCAGCGGCCCTTCAGCGCGGAGGCGGCCGGCTTGTACGGCGCCTGGTCGTAGGACACGTGCCAGGTCTCCTTCTCCCAGCGCACGCGGCCGTCGTAGTGCAGACCGCCCTTGTAGCTGCTGCCCTCGCAGCCGGAGTTGTTGTCGTTGTGCTTCCCGCCGCGCGCGTACCAGGCGAAGTTGTCCTGGGTGTTGTTCACCGCGTTGACCTTCACGAAGCCGGTCATCTCGATGTTCTTCCAGTCGTTCGGCGCCTGCATGTAGCCGCGGCTCGCGAGCACGTCGCGGTCATACGTGGCGATCTGCTTCGCGTCGTAGCCCGAGGCCGGGTAGGCGCTCATGCGGACCTTCGTGCTCTTCATCTTCCAGGAGCCGTCCGCGTTGCGAGTGATGGTGCCCTGCGGATCGAAGCGCTTGTCCGCGGTGGCATCCTCCGCGAGCGCCCAGGACTCACCGCCCGGCAGTGAGGGGTACAGCATCGTCACGCCGAAGCCATCCACGCCCGACGGAGCAGGAGCTGGTGTGTCCTCCGGCGGTGCGGTGGGCGTGGGCGCCGTGGGGTCCTGCGGGGCCTCCGTCTCCGAGGGGACGGGCTCCGGAG
>NZ_RAWF01000152.1:0-25089 GCF_003612075.1 Corallococcus sp. CA041A | reverse complement strand
CCATGCCCGAGCCCACCGTGGGCGGTGATGCGCCCCCCGTCGCGGCCGTCACGCAGGCCGCGCCCGCCCCCGAGCCTGCCAGCGCGAACCCGGGCGGCTGGAAGCCTCGCGTGGATCAGACCTTCCGCGAGCAGGTGGAGAACGCGGAGCGGGAGATCATCCAGCGGGTGCTCGCCCACACGCATGACAACGTGACGGAGGCGGCGCGGATCCTCGACCTGGAGCGGGGTCACTTCTACAAGAAGATGAAGGCCCTGGGCCTGCGCCGCGGACAGTCTGAATCGTAAATGCCTGCATTTGCTGCTCCTTTTTAGAGGTACTGCCCTCGCGGACCGCCCCGTGGCTGGTCCGTGTGCTCGCCGTGTGCTCGTCCGCCATTCCTGAAACCACCCGGAACCGGCCAACCTGCCGTGCCAGGTGCGCGACGTCGTCCGCCAGGTAGATGGCGGCCGTCACCTGGGGGGACGCGTGCCCCAACAGGCGCTGGGTGGCCACGAGGTCCCCGGTGGCCTGATGGACGAAGCTACCGAACTGCTTCCGGAGGCCGTGGAAGGTGAAGCCCGCCGGCAGCGTCACGCCAGCCCGGTTGGCGATGGAGCGCAGAAGCTTCGTCACATGCCAGCTCGTGTGGCGCATGCCGCCCTTCCGCGGTGCCGGGAAGACGAGTCCATCCCCTCCCCACGACGCGCTGCCTGTAGGCGTCCAGCTCTGGGCGGAGCTGCGGGTGGATGGGCACGAGCCGCTCCTTCGAACCCTTCGTCGTGCTCCTGGAGCAGCTTCGCCGGACGTGGATGACGCCGTGCTCCCCGGCGTCCCAGTCGATGTCCGACCACTTCAGGGCCCCCAACGGCGGGCGAGGGCACGGAGAGGTCCAGCTTCCAGACGCGCCCGAAGCGCTTCCCCAGGGGCCCACCCAGGACGATGGTCGTCAGCATCGGGAGGCGTGCCTCACGACGCGATGGGTGATGCGCTCCCAGAAGCCGGAGTACGTCTCCCGGCCGGACAGGCGCCCCATGACGTGGTGCAGGAGGACGTCCCCGCCCAGGTACACGCCCGCGTGGTTGGGCACCGGGGCGCGCAGTTGCATGAGGAGGACGTCGTGCTCGCGCAGGGGCTGCCCCGTCACGTCCACGAAGCCCGCGCGGCCGAAGCTCTCCAGGTAGAGGTTACCGCCCTTCGCCCACCAGTCGTCCGGGCGCTCGAAGTCGGGCAGCGTCAAGCCCAGGCGTTCCCGGTAGTAGTCCTGGATGAGGGAGTAACAGTCCAGGACGCCGTGACTGAAGGTGCGGCCCACCAGCGGCGGCCGGTAACCGTCGGGGTACCAGAGGCGCCAGTGCCCCACCGGCACGTTGACGCTGAGCCATGGCAGCCCCCAGCGCTCCATCATCACCCGATCCGCCTCGCTGGGCTCCGGCGCGGCGTTTGGGGTGGGAGTGCACCACCGCGAGCACCTCGCCCTCCCCTTCCGCGCGGGCGAAGTCCTCCGGGGCCAGGACGAAGTGCGCCTGGCCGTCGGCGAGGTTCCGGCAGAGGCGGTAGTGCCGGGCTCCGTCCACCAGCACGACGAGGCCACAGGACTCGCGGGGGTACTTCGCTTGGGCGTGGGCGAGCGCGGCGCCCAAGACGTCATCGGCCAGCGACAGCCTGCAAGAGTCGACCATGCCACCACAGTGTTAACATGCGTGGACCGAATCCGAATCACGGCATTACCCCTGCAAACCAACACAAAACCTGGATTCTTGGCTGAATCCCAACAAGAACAACACCCCCTCTGAAGACGAACACCAAGAGCACAATGACCACCGAAAGCAATAAATAAACAAACATGCCAACCTACAAGCCGGACGAATTCGAAGAGTTCATGACCAACTTGTTTACTGGAGCATGGACATTCGGAATCCTACTGCTAAGCATTTCACTCGCCATCCTCGCTATTTCGGAAATCAGTTCGCGACACCATGCAATCGCCGAGATCCGAGAAACCGAAAATCAAATCCTCGACACAGCTCTGAACGGGATTCAAACACAAAAGCTCTTAAACCCCGAAGACTCTCCAGAGCTACCAACCATTCGTTCCCAGATGCACCTTTCGCAAGTAGTCCGCCTACAGGCCGCCAGAGCGAGAGCCGAACTAGAGTTCTTGTCTATCCGAGGAGGAGCAACACAAAACAGCACCACGAAACACATCGTTTATGAATACCATTTCTACTCAAACATGGCGCGAGCCGAACTAGCTGGCCTCAGAGATCCTCGCGAGTTCACGCCACCCGTCAACGTCGAGCATTTTCCAATTGTCGAACTGGCAAGACAGATTGCCTACACGAGAAATGACTTCCTACTGGCAACGATCATCGCCAGTTGCACCCTCATCGGCTCCATAATCGCAGTCATGCGAGAAAGCCAGAGGGCATACATACCTCCAAAGCAACTGGCGCTCGCGCTCGCCTCCGGCTTTGTTGCATTTCTCGCATTAAGGGGCGGGCGCAGCGTATTCATGTTGGACTTGGCGGGCGAGGTGCCAAATTTCAATCCATACAGCATGGCCTTCAGCGGCCTGCTTGTTGGCTTGTTTACCAAGCGCGCCTATGCGCTTATGGCTCTCCTAGTCGACCAACTAGAGGCACGAGTGCACGCTGCTGTTGCTGGCCCACATGGCACAAGCGGTCAGCAGCCCGCACAAGCCCAACAGACTTCATCGGCACCACACGGCCAACCGCCAAGCGTTATATCCCCTCAAGCAATGGCTGGCTCCGAATCGGCAGCACCTTTCGAACAATCCAAGGCCCGAAACAGCAAACATGGCAAGGGGGCATGATTCGCAACGCCGCCACGCTCGCCTATGGCGTGCAGAGCATTACCGGATCAGCCCAACGGCCGGGAAACCGCCGTACGGAAGGACGCTCTTCTCCCCGAAGCGCAGCTTGCAGCTCGCGAGGTGCTTCCCGCCGCGGTCCTCCATGGCGCTGGACGTGGGCGTGTCGTTCACCTTCGCTACCGGCGGCCCGGCGTAGCCGCATCCCTCCTCGCGGTACTCCCAGGGGCACAGCTGCGTGATGACGCGCAGGGGGATGCGGACGCCGTCCAGGTCACACTTCGCGGCCAAGCTGAACTCCATGACGTGCTTGTTCTCCACCGTCTTCTGATCCACCACGAACTCGTCGTCCGGGAAGGCGTCCAGCGGCGAGGCGGTGGAATTGACGCCTCCGGGAAAGTTCACCGCGTCCAAGTAGCGGACGAAGGTGCGCTTCCGGAGGACACGCGCGCCCAGCAGGTCGTTCAGGTCCCTCGCCATGGCGCCGATGGTGCCGGCGACGTTGGCGAGCGTCAGGGTGGGCCGGGGCAAGCGCCCCATGCCCGACCTGTCGAAGCCCTTCACCTGGATGGCCCAGGGCTCGTAGGCCATGCCCTGCCAGACGACGGGCCCGCAGAGGCCATTGGTCCCCGCGTGGAAGTGGCTGACGCCTCCGCTTGGCAGGTTGGTGGCGTCCAGGACGAAGAGCTCCACGAGGGCCCCCGCGTCCAGCCTCTGGATGTCTCTGGCGATGCTCACCCTGCCTCCTCCTGGAACGTCGCGGTGAAGTCGTAGGCGTTGAAGCCCTTCGCGACACGGTGCCACTCCTCGCACACGACGTGCGCCGCCAGTTCGCCCGCTCCGGTGAAGGTGAGCGCGGCCCCGGCGCCTGGCGCCACGGCGAAGGTGACGAGTCCCGAGGCGGAGAGCGTGTAGGCAGTCCCCTCCATCTGGACGACGCCCGCGACGTAGACGGCGGGCGGAGCCGTCCAGCCCGTGGCAGGCACCAGCAGCTCCGGCACCTCCGGGGAGAGCGGTCGCTGCAGGAGCCACTGCGTCCGGGCCCATCCCCTATCCCGAACGGCTGCGCGGTGACGGCCCAGGCCGTGTCCGGGGTGATGAACTCGAAGGCCTCGACGCCCGCGCGGGCGCGCAGGAAGGCCTCCAGGGTGTCCGCGTCTACTTTCGTGAGGCTGGAGAACTGGAGGGCCCAGCGGCGCAGGACGGGGTTGAGGCCGTCCAAGGAGCGCTGGGTGTAACCCTCGCCGAACTGAGCCTTGCGCACCCGGGGCACCGAGTCCGCCTGGGCCCCATAGTCCGGGGTGAAAGGGAAGCGCTCCATGCCTACCGCCTCCCGCCGAGAGTCAGCCTGCACATGCGGGCCACATTCGGCGGAGGCGCGGACAAAATCCGGCTGTGGTCGGCAAGTGGCCCGGCAGTTCGAGTCGGACGGGCGGAGTTCTTGCCCGGTAGTTCGGCTCCTCCGTCCCCCACTGGGCGTTGCGCGAACCGCTTGTCTATGAACGGACACCGCGCCGCGCAGTTCCCTGCCACTGTGCGATGACGAGCGCGCACGCTTCCCACCAGCCCTGCGGTTAACGCCGCGGGCGAGGGGAGCCCATGTCTAACCTGCGCGCGTTGCTGGTGTGCCTGCTGGCCAGCCTCTGGGGCGGGTGTGGAGCGGCCGTCATCCCGGCCACCGAGTGCAATCAGTCGGATAGCACGGTCTCCTGTTGCCTCAAGCGACACCCGGGCGCCTACGAGGCCTGTGGAGCCGACGCGCCCGCGGAGCGGATGCTCGGCGCGCGTGGGACGCGCATCGACAGCAAGACGCTGTGGCAGAAGGGGATGGTCCGCCTCGATGTGGAGAACCCGGCGCCCGGCGTGCGCCCCGGACAGATCCACTTCCAGGATGCGCAGACGGGGGCGAAGTACCTGTACAACCCCGCGACGCGCAGCTTCACCAACGCGCCCCGCTGGGTGAACGAACTGCTGACAACGGACGCCAAGTTTGCCTCGTCCGTCCAAAAGGGGCTGTACTACCTGGGCGAGGTGGCCCTGTGAGGTTGAACGTGCTGATGCAGGCGTACCTGCGAAACGCCCAGGTCCAGGCGGTGCAGTCGCGCCCGCTCACCCCGAGGATGCAGGCGCTGCTCGATGAGGGTGTCGTCGGCAGGCATGGCCTCTGGGTGTGGCGGCGGCAGGCGCTGGAGGTCGCCCCGGCCATTCAGCCCACCTTCCCGGACGCCACCGGCTACGAGTGCTTCACGAACAAGGTGCACGTCGCCGACTTCGTGGGCTCCTTCGACGAGGAGCCGTGGGAGCGTCGGCTGCCGCTGAAAGAGCAGGTCGGCTACGGCCTCCGGCTCGCGCTGGAACTGCAGCGCGTGCTGCCAGCGGAGGAGCGTTTCACCACCATCCTCGGGTGCAGCAACGCCTGCACACTGCGCTTCCACCTCTCCCGGCCCGGGGAACGGTGGCTGGAGGAGGACCTGGAGAACTACCCGCGTGACGCCCTCCTGGAGCTTGGCAACCAGGACGACGTGAGAGGATGGGCTGCTCACCCATCTTGACGGGCAGGGCTGCGGCACCTCCCGCCTACCGCTCCCTGACGAAGGTGTACGTCATCCTGGCCAGGCGACATCTACTCCCACATCACCTGCGCAGTGGCGACGCGCCTCCAGCAGGACGGGGTGGACGTGCACGCGAAGGAGGACGCCCAGTCCGAGTCGTAAGCGCTCGGATGGACCGCTCCCTACTCTGGGGGCGGAGGCGCGGGGCGCTTGCGCCAGCCCTGAAGAATCCTCTCGGCGGCGGCGCGATAGAGCCAGTCCGCCCGGGCGAGCAGCACCTGCTCACCGCGCTTGATCCGGATCGCCATCCATATCGGCGGGCCCGGAACGAAGTGCGCATCCCCCGGGGTCCAGGCAAGCCCTCCCGTGGCCTTCACCACGCGGGAGACACAGGCGTCGAACTCCGCCGCGGGCAGCCAGCGCAGTTCCTCCAACACCCGGTCCGCCTCGAACCCCTTCAGCGGCGTGGGCTTGCCGGTGACGGCCTGAAGCGCCTGGGGGCCGCGCCTGTCGGGGATGAACGCCAGCGCGTGGGGCCGCAGGACGCAGACCCCGTCGACGTCCCCCACCTTCGCGGGGAGGAGGGCCACGTCCTCCAGCTGCTCGCCCGACCGAGCCGCCGCGCCGAGGAGGGGTGGCTGACGATGCAGCTCCAGCGAGAGCATCAACCCCAGGGCATCCCGCACGCTGCGCGCGCACAGCCGGCGGTCGCCCTTCACCACCAGGTCGAACTGGCTCCGGTCCAGGTGGACGCCGTCATCCAGGATCGAGTCCAGACGCACCGCCTGTGCCGCGCCGAACACGGGCGTCCAGAGGACCCGCTCGCTGGTGATCCGCACCCTGCCGGAGCGCAGCACGGACCACACCAGGGGGCCTCCCAGGGAGAGCCCCAGGAAGGCCATCCCCAACTCCCGGGCCCAGGGAAGACCAGAGGCCAGGAGGAGGATGAAGAGCAATGCGCCCAACGGCACCATCAGGAGAGGGAGAGAGGGCACGTTCATGCCGCCCATGCCCGGGCCCGGCTCCCTCGACCGGCCGTGGGCGGGCTCGAAGACGAGCACCTCGCCCTCTTTCAGCGCCTTGCTGACAGGCTGGCGAAGCAAGGCCTCCAACCGCGTCAGCGCCTCTTCGAGGCTCACGTCCGGAGGCGCGACCGTCAACGTGTCCAGCCGTTGCCGCGCGAGCCGGGTGAGGCGCTCGCGCCGCGCGGACAGCGCCCGGGCCTGCCGCAGGACGGGGACGTCCTCGGTCCACGCCTCCACCGCCGCGCGGCGGTGCACCCGCTCCAGCGCTTCCCGCACCCCTCTGTCCCCAGCCACGAGGGCCGACACCCGCTCCGGGTGCTTCAGGAACCGGCGCTTCCAGCCACGGGCCGACAGCACGGCCTCCAACTCGGCATGGGGGCGCAGCGCCCCGGAGATGAGCTCCGCGCCGCCCTCCAGGATCCGCTCGGCCTCCAGGCCGGATACAGCATGGTCGTTCAGGGAGGGAGTTGTGCGTGCGCGTTCGGGCATCACCGCCGGAACATACCCGGCACGCGCCCCCTGGGGATGGTCCGAGTCATGGTGTGCCCTCCCGGCCACTTGCCGCCAGCCGCGTTGACGCCCGCGCGGCGCGTCTGGTCTATTGTGCCTCACGGGTGCCGAGGGGTGCCCGCCGCCCGGAAAGACGACGTCACCCTCGCTTCACCCGCTGTCGCCAGAGCCCCGATGAAGTCCTTCCACGGTCCCCCAACGGGTGAGGGCCAGCACGGAGGATTCGTCATGGGAACCGGCAGCACCCTCCCCGTCACGCTTCATGAGTACAAGGTCCGCGCGTCCCTGCTCCTCAAGGACCTGGACTCGTCCGACACGGCCCGCGCCACGCGCGCCGCGGAACGGATGCGCGCCCTGCCCTTCTTCGCGGCCCTGCCCCTGGGCGAGGTGCTCGCGCGCCGGGACGCCGTGCAGCACAAGCACGGGCTCGCCGTCGTCGCGCGCGAAGCAGGGCACACCACCTGGACGGAGCTGAAGCAGGCCCTGGAGGGCGGTGCGCGGGCGCTGGACACGCGCGCCTTCTTCCAGAAGGGCCAGAGCCCGTTCCTCAACCGGTGGTTCTCCACCTATGAGGAGGCCTCGCGTTCACTCGACGCGCAAGGCGGCTTCCTCTTCCCCTTCCGCGACCAGTGCTTCATCTGCGGGGCCGACTTCCTCCAGGCGCTGGGCATCGACTCGCGCGACGTGGACTGGGAGCGCATGGGCCGCGACTGGGTGCGCCCGCGTGACCCTGCCGCGAAGGAGCGGCTGGAGGCGAAGCTCGTCTCGCTGGGCTTCGGAGGTCACCATGGCGTCCGGTGACGACTCGCGCGCGGCCCGCGCGGAACGCAAGCGCGCGTACAAGGAAGCGGAGGTGCCCATGGGCATCTATGCCATCCGCTGCCACGCCAACGGCAAGCTGTTCGTGGGCCATGCCCTCAACCTGAGCGCGATGTTCAACCGCATCCGGTTCGAGTTCGCCCAGCGCATGCACCGAGTCCCCGAACTGCAGGCGGACTGGGAGCGCCACGGCGAAGCGGCCTTCTCCTTCGAGGTGTTGGACAAGCTCCCACCTCGCGAGGAGCCCGGCGGCCCTCCGCCCGTGGAGGAGCTGAAGGTGCTGGAGGAGATGTGGCTGGAGCGCCTGAAGCCCTACGGCGACGCCGGCTACAACACGCAGCCCAGGACCTGACACGGTGGGTTCAACCGACCTCCGCGCCCAGGCGAATGGCGCTGTCCGGGAGCACCCCTGAGCACATCCAGCCTGCCGTGCCGGGTGCCCCGGCGCGGCGGGACGTGCGAGGATGGAGGCCCCCCATGAGCACCAGCGCCGCCCCCATCCTCGGCATCGACTTCGGGACCACCAACACCGCGGCGGCCTTCTTCGACAAGGCGAACAAGCTGCGCGTGGTGCCCATCGCGGACAAGAGCCTCACCCTGCCCTCCATCGCGTGGTTCCACGCGGGCGACAAGGCCATCGTCGGCCCCGCGGCGCGGCGGCAGATCATCGACGACCCGCGCCACACCATCTTCGGCGCCAAGCGCTTCCTGGGCCGCCGCTTCCAGTCCGAGTACGTGGCCCGCCACCGCAACCGCTTCGCCTTCGAGCTGGTGGAGGGCCCGGACGGCTACACCGCCGTGGAGGTGTACGGGAAGGTGACGCCGCTCATCGACGTGGCTCACTTCATCCTCAAGCACCTCAACACGCTGGCCACGCACGCGGCCGGGACCCCGTTCAAGGAGTGCGTACTCACCGTGCCCGCGCACGCCACCATCCGCCAGCGCGAGGCCATCCGCCGCGCCGCGGAGAAGGCGGGCCTGCGCGTGCGCGCCATCGTCAACGAGCCCACCGCCGCGGCGCTCTACTACGCCAACCTGCGCAACCCCGAGCAGACGGTGATGGTGTTCGACCTGGGCGGCGGCACCTTCGACGTCACCCTCATGTCCGTGCAGAACCGCGTGGTGAAGGTGCTGGCCACCGGCGGCGACGCGTTCCTGGGCGGCGCCAACTTCGACGAAGCCATCGTGGAAGCGCTGGTGGACGACTTCCAGAAGCAGCACGGCATCGACCTGCGCGGCAACAAGGTCGTGATGCAGCGCCTGGTGTTCGCCGCCGAGTCCGCGAAGATGGCGCTCTCCAGCGGCGCGTCCGTCCCCATCCGCATCCCCTGCATCACGCAGAAGGACGGCGCCTTCGTGGACTTCAACGTCACGCTCACCCGCGAGCGGATGGAGGCCATGGTGTTCCAGCTCATCGAGCGCACCGCCGCCGCGTGCGACGACGTGCTGGAGAAGGCGGGCCTGAAGCCGGACGCCATCGACGAGCTGGTGATGGTGGGCGGCCAGACGCGCATGCCCGCCATCCGCAAGCGCCTGGCCCACTTCAAGAAGCTGTCGTCGGACAAGGAAGTGCACCCGGAATTGGGCGTGGCCGTGGGCGCGGCCATCCTGGGGCGCAACCTGGCGCGCGGCATCAGCGGCCTGTCGGACGTGGTGCCCATGCCCATTGGCGCCATGGTGCCCGGCGGCGGCCAGCACGAGGTGCTCCCCGCCAACACGCCCGTGCCCGGCACTCGCTCCGTGGACCTGGAGCTGCCGCCCTGGCCCGGCCCCGTGCCGGTGGCGCTGTTTGAAGCGCTGGACCGCACCACCGTGGAGCGCGAGCTCCTGGGCACCGTGCGCATCGAACCGGACTGGCGCGTGGCCCACCCGGGCCCCACGACGCTGGAGCTGCGCATGGGGCCGGACTTCTCGCTCACCGCGAGTCTCGTCGCGAAGGATGGACAGCGGCAGCCGCTCACCATCAGCGACCCGAACGCGCCCCAACGGGCCTAGAAGGCGTCAGGCCTTGGCCCGGACACCACGGTGCCCTTGAGCTGCTCCAGGAGCTGGCGGCTTTCGTCCAGCGCCTCCTGGCAGTGGGCGACGAGCGGCTCCATCCCGTCCAGCACCCGGGCGTCCGCGCGCTGCTCGATGTCCCAGCACAGCGACTCCAGCATGGCCGCGCCGAAGTAGGCCGCGTTGGACTTGAGCGTGTGCGCGGCGCGCGCCAGGTTCTCCAGCTCGCCACGCGCGAGCGCCCCCCGCGCGTCCTCCATCAGCCGGGGCATGCTCTCCAACGCGGTGTCCACAAGCTCCGGGAGCATCCGCTCCACCTGCCCGTCCAGGGACTGCCACAGCCGCTCCAAC
This sequence comes from Corallococcus sp. CA041A, assembly GCF_003612075.1. Lineage (NCBI taxonomy): Bacteria > Pseudomonadati > Myxococcota > Myxococcia > Myxococcales > Myxococcaceae > Corallococcus > Corallococcus sp. CA041A. The sequence continues at coordinate 15,022 of NZ_RAWF01000152.1, read as the reverse complement.
GCGCCCGACTCCAGGCCCCGGATGCGCGGGGCCCCCATGCGCGGGCCCACTGGTGCACGGGTGGAGGGGGCGGCCCCGGGCTCGCGCTGCAGGCGCTCCCAGGCGCGGCGCAGCGCGGAGATGAGCTCCTCCACGCGGATGGGCTTGCTGAGGAAGTCGTCCATGCCCGCGTCCAGGCACTCGCGGCGGTCCGACGTCATCGCGTTGGCCGTCATGGCGATGATCCACGGCTGTTCGCCTAGGGGCATGTCCCTGCGCAGCTGGCGCGTCGTCGCCAGGCCGTCCAGCTCCGGCATCTGCACGTCCATCAGCACGACGTCGTAGCGCTTGCGCGCCAGGAGGTTCAGCCCTTCACGGCCGTTGTTCGCGGTGTCCGCCGGGTAGCCCAACCGGTCCAGCACCAGCAACGCCAACTTCTGGTTGGTGGGGTTGTCCTCCACCAGCAGGATGCGCAGCGGCATCTGCTCGCCAGGGCGCGAGTTGAACACGGAGCGCTCGCGCGTGGCGGGCGCGGGCGTGACGGGCATGGGCCGGGCGGAGATGAGGTCCTGGGCCAGGCACGTCATCAGCGCGTCATGCAGCTGCGACGCCTTCACCGGCCGGGGCAGCACCGCCGTGAAGAGGCCGGGCGGCTGCGCGTCGCGCTGATCAAACGAGGTGAGCAGCAGGAGGGGCAGCTCGCGCGCGTCGCGCTGCTGGCGGATGTGCGCCGCCAGCGTGGGCCCGTCCATCAGCGGCATGCGGTGGTCCAGGATGGCCAGGTCGAAGCGGGCCCCGGACTCCAGCTTGGCCAGCGCCTCCGCGCCGGAGCCCACCTCCACGATGGCCATCCCCCACGCGGCCAGCTGGCGGCCCAGCAGCTTGCGGTTGATGGCGTTGTCGTCCACTACCAGCACGCGCCGGCCGTGCAGCTTCAGCGCGTCCGGACGCAGGGCCTCCGCGCCGCGCGGGGCCTCGCGCGCCTGGAAGGTGAAGTGGAACGTGGCGCCCTTGCCCGGCACGCCCTCGCTCTCCATCCACAGCCGCCCGCCCATCGCCTCCACCAGCCGCTTGCTGATGGCCAGCCCCAGCCCCGTGCCGCCGTAGCGGCGCGACACGGATTCGTCCAACTGGTTGAAGGGCTGGAAGAGGCCCGCGCGCGCGGCCTCGGTGATGCCCAGGCCGGTGTCCTGCACCGAGAAGTGCAATTCGAAGAGGCCGCCCGGCGCGAGCGGCTGGCGCGGCGTGTCCACGGAGATGGACACCCCGCCGCGCTCGGTGAACTTCACCGAGTTACCCACCAGGTTGAGCAGCACCTGCCGCAGGCGCGCGCCGTCGCCCACCACGCTGACGGGCGTCTCGTCCGTGACGTGGTAGCCCAGGTCCAGGGACTTCTCGCTCGCGCGCATGGCGAGCAGGTCCAGCACGGACTCCACGCACTGGCGCAGGTTGAAGGGCTGCTGCTCCAGTTCGACCCGGCCGGCTTCGATCTTGGAGAAGTCCAGCATGTCGTTGAGCAGCCCCAACAGCGCGTCCCCGCTCTGGCGGATGGTGGACGCGAAGTCGCGCTGCTCGGGCGTGAGCGCCGTGTCCATCAGCAGCCCCGCCATGCCGATGATGGCGTTCATCGGCGTGCGGATTTCGTGGCTCACGGTGGCCAGGAACAGGCTCTTGGCCTGGTTGGCGTCCTCGGCGGACTGGCGCGCCCGCTGGAGGTCGGTGACGTCGTGGTAGATGGCGATGAAGCCCATGGACTGGCCCGCCACCGTCACCGGCATGGCGCGCAGCTCCACGTCCACCACCGTGCCGTCCTTGCGCACGCGCTTGGTGACGACGTGCACGCGGTCCTTGCTCAGCACCTCGCGCGACGTCTCCTCGGCCTGCGGACGGATGTCGTCCACGTTGGCCACGAGCTTGAGGATGTTGCGGCCCAGCGCCTCCTGCGGCGCGTACCCGAAGAGCCGCTCCGCGGCGGGGTTCCAGGACAGCACCTCGAAGGCGCGGCTGATGGTGACGATGGCCACCGGGCTGTGGCGCACCACCGCCTCGAAGAACTCCTTCTGCTGCCGGAGGATGGACTCGGCCGCCAGGGCCGCGTCCAGGCCCCTCAGCAGCAGCAGCCAGCCGCCGTCCTGCGGCACCGCCTGCACCCGCACGGAGCGCACCGGGCCCACCGGGAGCTCCGTTTCCAGGGCAGCGTCGCCCGGAGAAGAGACCTGGGGGGGCGTCCAACCCGGCAGCACGCCCTCCACGGACCGCCCCACCCACAGGTCGCGAGGGCCCAGCAGCGCCTCCGCGGCGCGGTTCACGGCCACGACCCGCAGGGTCGGGTCCAGGACGAGCACGCCGTCACGCGTGTGCTCGAACAAGGCCGGATACGCGCTGGGTGGCAGTTCGGGCAAACTTCCCCCTCCGTTCAAGAACTGTAGGTCAGTCGAGGCGCCAGTTCCATGTCATCCACGGAAAACCGTGGAGGTGGGCAGGCACAGGCCTTTTCCCGGTGCTCCCGGGACGGCGATTCAGGGGGTTGGAAGGCCTGCCTGGCCATGCAGGGGGGCGGGAGGTTTCGTTCTGTTTCCATGCAGCGGCGTGAGGTCACCCAGGGTGCTGGCGAGGACGCCCCGGGCGATGCGTGAGCGGGCCCATTGGCCGGGGGTCCAGGGGATCCATGCCATGGAGGAGGCCAGGGAGGACATTCCTGATGCAGGGTCCTCCAACGTCACACTTCGCGTGCGCACCTCATGCGCTGCGAGCGTGGGGCAGCCGGCGTCCGCCAGGTCGCGGTCGAGCGCGGCGGTGGCCTCATCCAGGGAGGGGGCCGCGAAGGACTCCAGCAGCCGCGCGTGGAAGGCGGTCTCCGTCAGGGCGATGCACCGGTTCGCCTCCGTCGCGCAGCCGCGGGCCTTCCGGGCCACGTCCGGCGGCGCGGCGAGTCCCGCGAACTGGGGAGCCGCTTGGAGCAGGGCGTTCATCCGGGCCGTCTGCTCGGCGGGCATGGGCGTCCAGTCCTCCGGGGGCGAAGGCATGGCGTCGTGCGCGAGCCGCTCGATGTCGAGCAGGTTGACGGCCAGCGAGCCGCCCACGAGCGAGTCCGTGCGCAGGCTCAGCCACGCCAGGTGGCGCACCTGCTGCGCGGCCTCCACCGGGTGGCCGGTCCTCAGGCCGTGGAGCATGCGGAACTTCGCCCAGCGCTGGAGGAGGAAGAGGTCGGGGACCTCACCGGCGGCCCAGTTGAAGCGGCCCTCGGCGCTCAGGGGGCTGCCGTTGAACAGGTCCCACCGGTCATAGGCCAGCAGCCGCACCATCCAGTCGAAGTCCAGGCGGGACACGTCGATGCTCGCGGTGAGCCACCGGCCCTGCTTCAGGTCCAGTGCCTCTTCGCGAAGCGACTCCGGAAGGACGAGCGGCGAGCCTTCCGGCGGGGCCCGCTTCAGGTCGCGCGACCAGGGCAGCCAGGCGTTGAGCAACAGCCCCGCGTCCCCTTCCGTCCGGCCTTCGTGGAACCAGGGGTCGGCGCCCAGCATGGCCTCTTCGGCGCAGTAGGCGTCCACGTTCGCGGCCAGCGCTTCGCGGTGCAGACGCAGCGGGGTTTCGAACCTCCCCTGGAACCACGCCTCCGCTGCCAGCAGGCCGGCACCGGCCAGTACGGCGAGCCCCGTCAGGGAAGCCACGGCGATGCGCCGGCGCCTGCCTGGCGCGACCCTGTCGGAGGACGTCATGGCGCGAATCCTAGAGGGCTTTTTCCGGAGCACCCAGGAAGTGTCCCGGGCCGCCGCGCCACTGTTTCAGGGCAGACGGCCAGCCAGCCCCCTGCCTCACTGGCCGTGACTGGAACCGCCGGCCCGGAATCAATGGTGGGCCCTGGGCAGTGCGGTGTTCGGGCGACCTAGCTTTCCTTTGACCACGCGGAAGAGAGAGCCGTGCCCGACGCGACGACCCCGCCCTTGATCCTCCTCATCGACGACGAGCCGGAGCTGGAAGTGATGGCCCGGTACCTCGAATTCGAAGGCTATTCCGTGCTGACGGCGACCAATGGTGAGGAGGGATTACTGGCGCTGGCGTCCTGCCGAAAGCCCTGCATCGTCCTGCTGGATTTGATGATGCCGGTGATGGACGGACACAGCTTCCTCCGCCGGATGAACGACGACGCGACGCTGTGTGGGCTGCCCGTCTTCGTGCTGACCGCCAGCTTCCAGACGGAGCACATGGCCGGCGTCGTCGGGACCTTGCAGAAACCCCTGCACATGGAGCTGTTCAAGGAGGCGGTGGCGCCCTACTGGGCGCCCACGGGAGAATAGAAGGCGCGGCTCAGGCCGCGATGCGGGCCACGCACTCCGGGCTGTCGTTGGCGGGGGAGTTCACCCCGCGCGCCACTTCGTAGACGTCCAGCGGCGCTTCCGTCGCGGGGACGAGCAGCGGCAGCAGGACGGACGCCTCTTGCGGCTCCGGGCGCAACCACACGGCCTGACCTTCCGGCGACAGGATGACGGGCATCCGGTCGTGGATGGGCGCCATCAGCGCGTTGGGGCTCGTGGTGATGATGGTGCAGGTGCGCAGCACCTCGCCCGTGTCCGGCGCCGTCCACTCCTCCCACAGGCCCGCCAGCGCGAGCGGCTTCCCGTCGCGGTGGTGGAAGAAGTACGGCGTCTTGGGCTTCGTGGATTGCTTCCACTCGTACCAGCCGTCCACCACCACCAGGCACCGCCTGCGCTTCAACGCCGAGCGGAAGCTGGGCTTCTCCGCCACCGTCTCACCGCGCGCGTTGATGAGCTTGTTGCCGATGGACGCGTCCTTCGCCCAGGACGGGATGAGCCCCCAGCGGAACACGTCCAGCAGCCGGGCGCCGTCATTGGGCACCACGGGCAACAGCTGCGTGGGACAGAGGTTGAAACGCTCGCGCTCCAGCGTCGCGCGCGCGCCCGCGAGCTCCAGCTCGGCGACGAGCTGCGCGGGGGAGGTCCGGACGGTGACTCGGCCACACATGGGGATGAAGCGTAGCGCCCGGCGGCCGGCGCCGCACGTTCCGGACGCCCGAGGGCCTACGTGGGCAGCTGGATGCCAGACAGGCGCTGGTACAGCTCCACCGCGCGGCTGTCCGACAGGCCGGTGATGTAGTCCGTCACGCACAAGAGCCGCTGGTACGGCGTGAGCCGCTGGATGGCCTCGTCCCTGCGGAGCGGCTTCTGCGCCGCTTCATCCGCCGCCGCGAACTCCGGGCGCTGGAAGCACTCCATGGGCAAGAGCTGCCGCAGCTTCTTCTCCTCCGCGTTGGGGGACTCCGCCACCACCGACAGGGCGAACATGTCCAGCAGGCCGCCCAGCGTCTTGAAGCCCGCGCTCTCAATCTGGAGCACGCGCTCGCTCCAGTAGCCATGCTCGCGGGTGAAGTCGGTGATCTCCTCCAGCTGCGCGCGCACGTCGGGCTTGAGCGCGGTGAGCGACGTCTCCGTCCGCCCCGCCTCCAGGTCCTGCGCGTGCTCCACGAAGGCCTCCACGCACTTGGGGATGAGCTTCCCGATGGCCCGGGCCCGCGCCTGCGCCATCCGCGTCTCCAGGTGCCGGGGCGGCTTGCGGACCGTGGGCTCCGGCAGCACCGACTCCAGCAGCTGGCACGCGCGCTCCATGGACACGAGCCCCAGCTTCGCGGAGTCCTCCAGGTCGATGACCGCGTAGCAGATGTCGTCCGCCGCCTCGACGAGGAAGGCCAGCGGGTGGCGGCTGAACACGCCGGGCTCGCGCTCGCGCAGGCCCGTGGCGCGGTACGCCTCCAGCGCCAGGTCGACGTCGTCCTGGAAGTAACCGAACTTCTTCTCCGACACGACGCCCTTCGTCTTCTGCCGCGAGCCGGGCAGCACCGACGGACGCGGGTACTTGCTCATGGCCCCCAGCGTCGCGGCGGTGTAGCGAAGCCCGCCCCGGCGCTCGCGCGACTGGAGCCGGTTGAGGATGCGGAAGCCCTGCGCATTGCCCTCGAAGTCGCACAGGTCCCGCCACTCGGCCTCCGTCGCGAACGGGCTCTTCGTCCCCTCCCCTGGCCGCGCGAGCCGCTGGCCCACCCAGTGCTGGATGGCCGCCTCTCCGGAGTGGCCGAACGGCGGGTTGCCGATGTCGTGCGCCAGGCACGCCGCCGCCACGATGGTGCCCAGGTGCGATGGATCCAACTCCACGCCCTGCAGCTTCAACCGCAGCCCGGCCTGATGGCCCAGCGAGCGGCCCACGCAGGACGCCTCGATGCTGTGCGTGAGGCGCGTGCGCGTGTAGTCGCTCGTCGACAGCGGGAACACCTGCGTCTTGTCGTGCAGGCAGCGGAACTCGCTGGAGAAGACGATGCGGTCGTAGTCCCGCGAGTAGTCGTTGCGCTCGTCGAGCTGCCGGTGCGCATCCTCCGCCTGCGAGGAGCGAGGTCCCGACCCGACGCGGGTGTCCGACAGGAGCCGCCGCCAGCGCTCCGTCCGTTCCTGATTGTCACTGCTGCTCACGAGGAAGAGACCTCCCGGTGCGAGGAGAGCCCCGCCATCGTGCTCCCCCGCACCGGAGGCGCAAGTTCCCGCGCCATCCAGAGCGCGACGCCAGGGGGACCGGGCCCCAACTCCCGGTCCCCCGCGCGCCCTACTGGAACACCCGCCAGCGGGACGGCTTGGGGGGTTCCGCGGGCAGCACGACGGGCACCTCCCAGGTGATGTGATACTCGGTGTCCAGAAGGCCCAGCTTGCGCCCCTGCACCCGCGGATTCCGAGTCCCCACCATGGCGAGCACCTCGCGCAGCACCCCCTCGTGATACGCCGGCGGCATGAAGTCACGCCGCATGACGAACAGCGCGTCCCCCTCTCCCTTCCAGTCGACGGTGCGCTCCCCGTAGCTCACCGCCATCTGGTAGCCGGACGGCAGGTTCGTCACGAGCTTGCGAGGGTCACCCGCGGCGAGGAGCAGGAACGTGCGCCCCACCGCGGACTCCAGGAAGCTTCGCGTGGCCTGCATCCCCATCTGCCGCAGCGCTTCGTCGCCCCCGCCCCACCGGGGTGACAACTGCCGCGCCGCCACCTGCGCCAGCTTGAGGAAGGTGGCCACCGGGTAGTTGAAGAAACCCACGAAGCGGCGCTCGTCGGTGACCGCCCGGCAGGCGGCCACCGCCTCCTCACCCACGCCGGTGCGCACCGTCTCCAGTACCCCCAGGAAGAACATCCCCCGGGCGGTGTCCAGCTCCGTCGCCGCCATGCGCCGCACTGCCCAGTCCGCATCCACCGCACCCGCCTCCGGGTACGGCTTCGCCTGTGCCTGCATGCCTGCCTCCGTTATCGCGTGAGCCCACGCCCCACGTGCGAATCGCCAACGTGCTGCTGCTCTCTTCCGGGATGCGCCGCGGCAGCCGGCGCGCACGCCTCAGGGAAGAGACGCTTCAGGGAGGAGGACGGTGAAGCGCGAGCCATGGCCGAAGTCGCTCTCCGCCTGGATGCGCGCGCCATGTCCCTGCACCAGCCGCTTCACGATGGCGAGCCCCAGCCCGGTGCCGCGCAGCTTGGTGGTGAACATGGGCTCGAAGATGCGCTCCAGGAGCGACGCGGGGATGCCCGGCCCGTCGTCCGTCACGCGCAGGCTCCAGCCGCCATCCCCCAACGCATCGGCGTGCACGCAGACCGTCCCGGAGCGCTCCGCCGGAATGGACTCCACCGCGTTCTGGATGAGGTTGACCAGCACCTGGCGGAACTGTTCGCGGTCCAGGCACGGCACCGGCAGCCCATCCGGGACCTGGATGTGCACGCGCACGCCCTCGCGGCGCGGCACCACGCTGATGGCCTCTTCCACCAATGGCTTGAGCGGACAGGGCGTGCGGCGCGGAGGCCGGCCCTTCGCGTAGTCCAGCAGGTCGGAGATGATGACCGAGCACGCCTGCAGCTCCCGGTCGATGATGTCCAGGAAGCGCGCGATGCGCGGATCCGTGGGGGAGGTCTCCACCCTGCGCAGCCGGCGCTGGACGAACGCATGCGCGGTGCGCGCGGCCGCCAGCGGGTTGCGCAGTTCGTGGCTGACGCTGGCGGTGAGCTGCCCCAGCGACGCCAACCGCTCCATCTGCTCCACGTGGCCGCGGACGGCGTGCACCTCGCGCACGGCGGCGTCCAGCTGCCCCACGCGCAGCGCCAGCTCCTCCTCGATGGTGGCCTCCGCCAGGGCCTGACGCCCGGCCCGCTCTCCCAGCTCGCGCAGCGCGTCCCGGCAGGCGACAACCAGCACCACGTCGATGGCGGCCACCCAGAACGCATGCTCCAGGAAGCGCCACCCCTCCGGGTGCAGCTGTCCGTAGACGGACTCCGGCCACAGCGCGCCCCGCATGCAGTGGTCCACGACGATGGCCAGGCTGGCGGTGAGCAGCACCTTCGGGTCGCGGTAGAACGACAGCACCGCCAGCGAGCCGAAGATGTGGAAGTGCGTCTCGATGCGGCCCCCCGTCAGGTGGATGAGCAGCGCGGACCAGAGCATCTGACTGACGGCCACCACGTGGCGCGTCGCCGTCTCCCCCGCGTGCAGCCGCGTGAGCATCACCGGGAACACGCTCAGCGCCGCGCCCAGCAGCACCGCCGTCTGCACGTGCAGGTGCAGCGCGCGCACCTTGCCCTCCCACCCATGGGGAGACACGAACACCGCCACCACCACCGCCGCCGCCCACTGCCCCAACATCAGCCAGGTGAACAGGCCATCCACCCGCTTGCGCGACTCACGCAACTGCAACGCCAGCAGCGCCGCGGCCCGGTCCTCCAGGCCTGGAGAGACATTCACCGGAACATGAATGGAAAAGGCTGACATGAACGAAGTCATCTCTTCACCTGACCGGGCTGGTGGCGAAAACGGATAATCATGTAAAATACGAACTACACGGAACTCTCCAGGCCAGCCATGCTGCCTGGGGGCACGTGAAGTGCCGGTGCCTGAACACTGTCGGCTCCAATACCGACGGAGAGGGACAGCGCCGGGGTGGCGCCAGCCCGTGCATTCGCAGCCAACAATGACAAGCGGGGCATTCCCGCGTCCACCGGACACGCCGAAATCAGGACCGGAGTACAAGGCCCGCGCTCACGTCTGACCAATGGTGCCCGCCCCCAGGTCCCAAGGGGGCACAGGGGGCATCCGCGTACACGCCCCGCGGGGGGTGTCAGGAGATGGCGGCGTGTGCGCGCGAGGGTGTTTCGAGCGTGGCGTCCGTGTCGCCCCGGGGCAGCTCCCGGGCGGCGGGGATGAAGGTCATGGCGCGCTCGGCGAGCGCGGCGATGGTGAGTGAGGGATTCACGCCTGGGTTGGCTGAGATGGCCGCGCCATCCACCACGTACAGCCCTTCATAGCCATACAAGCGGTGGCGTGCGTCGATGGCGCCTGTCGTTGGCGAGTCCCCCATGCACGCGCCGCCCAGGATGTGCGCGGTGGTCGGGATGCCCATGAGCGTTTCGCTGACCATGGTCATGGGGTAGCCATCCAGCTTGTCGGACACGCGCTTCGCCAGGTCGAAGGCCTCCGGCATGTTCGCGGTGGGCGCGGGGCCTTCCTGCAGGCCGGTGGTGAGGCCGGAGCGGAAGCCGGTGGTGAGCGCGCGGCCGCGGCGCATGCGCAGGTGACCCTCCATGGTGCGCATGTACAGGAGGATCATCGTGCGGCGCGCGAAGTCCGGGACGAAGAAGGCCTGGAGGAAGCGCACGGGCCGGCGCGCGAGCAGCCCCACCAGCCGGGCCACGCGCGACCACGCGGTGGCGCCGGGGACGTGGGGGGCCATGAGCAGGCGGAAGAAACCGGAGCCCGCCGGGTAGCGCACGGGCTCCAGGTGCGAGTGCTCGTCGGTGTGCAGGATGGACCCGATGGCGATGCCCCGGGACAGGTCGCGGTCCTTCTGCTTCTTGCCGCTGATGACGCCGATGAGCGCCTCGGAGTTGGTGCGCACGCCGTCGCCCACGCGCTCGGAGAGTTGGGGCAGGCCGTCTGGCGCGTCCTTGAGCTTGAGCAGCAGGTCCATGGTGCCCAGCACGCCACCCGCGAAGATGACGTGCTTCGCGGTGAAGCGGCGCGTCTTCTTGAAGAAGCCGGTGCCCTGCTTCGCCGTCACCTCGTAACCGTCGCCGCCGGGCAGGGGGCGCACCCACGTCACCTCCGTGTCCGCGTGGAGGGAGAGGCCCTTCTTCTCCGCGAAGTAGAGGTAGTTCTTGTCGAGCGTGTTCTTGGCGTTGTTGCGGCAGCCCAGCATGCAGCCACCGCACGCGTTGCAGCCGGTGCGGTCCGGGCCCTCGCCGCCGAAGTAGGGGTCCTTCACGGTGACGCCGGGCTCGCCGAAGTAGACGGCCACGGTGGTGGACTGGAAGTCGGGGCGGCCCAGGTCCTCTCCCACTTCACGCAGGACCTGGTCGGGGAACGTGTTGAGCGGATTGACGGTGGCGCCCAGCATGCGGCGCGCGGTCGCGTAGTGCGGCGCGAGCTCCTCCTTCCACGGCGCCAGGTGGCCCCAGGAGGCGGCGTCGAAGAAGTCGTCCCGCGGGATGGGCAACGTGTTGGCGTAGACGAGCGAGCCGCCGCCCACGCCGACGCCGGACAGCACGGTGACGTGGCGGAAGAAGGTCATCTTGAAGAGGCCGCGCCACCCGAGCCGAGGCATCCACAGCCAGCGCTTCAGGTTCCAGTTGGACTTGGGGAAGTCCTGGCCCTGGAGGCGCCGGCCCTTCTCCAGCATCACCACGCGATAGCCCTTCTCGACGAGCCGCAACGCGCTGACGCTGCCGCCAAACCCCGAGCCGATGATGAGCCAGTCGCAGTCCATGACGTCCTCTCCGTCTCCCGGAGCGTGTGAGCTTCCCGCCTCCAGGAGGTCCGCACTCTATGCCACGAGCGCGAGCCGGCCGGGCGGGACCTGTCGCACGCCTCCGGAATGAACGGAGGGCCCCGGGACGTGGGCTAGCGCTTCGTGGCCTGCTTCCTCGCCCGGCGTGCGGCGGGCGTGTTGGCGACGAACTGGCGGCCCGCCCGGGAGCCGGTGCGCTTGCGTCGCTCGGTGGCCTTCTTCTGGGCCGGGCTCAGGTGGGCCCAGGCCTCCTTGGGCAGGTAGCGCGCGGTGGTGCGGCCGTGGCGGGCGCGGGTGCCGCCGTCCTGGGTGCCCCACTTCTCCTTCGTCCAGGACGACAGGTGGCGCTGCGAGGTGCCGCGAGCCCCCTGGTAGCCGCCGCCGGCCCTCTTGTATTCAGCGGCGAGGAGCTGGGCCTTGCGCGCGCTCCATTCGCCGGCGCGGCCGCCCTTGTCGCTCTTCATGATGCGTTTCTTGAGGCGCTCGCGCAGCGCGGGGTCCGTATACCGGCCGCTGGCGCTGGCGGACGCGTGGCTCTTGCGCGCGGCGCGTTTCGCGGGCGTGGCGGCGGCGTGCTTGCGCCGGGGGGCGGCGTGGGTCTTCCGACGGCTGGCCATGAAGGCTCCTTTGCTTGTGACAAAGGTACGGATGCCGCGCGGGGAATGGCCTTTTCGCCCCGCTGCCTGCTCGCCACCAGAGTCAGGCGGGTGTGGCGCCGGGTTCGGTGGGACGGAAGAGAGAGCACGCGCGCACGGGCTGGGGCGCGTACTTCTGGGGCAGGAGCGGACACATGATGAAGGTGGAGGTCCGGGTCTGGACGTAGCGGGGCGGCGCGGCGCAGCGGTGGCAGAGGCTGTCCGGGAACGGCAGCGGATGTGGCGGCGTCATGGCAGTGCACAGCATCGCACGAGCCCGGGAGGAAAGGCGGGTGCGGGCCGCGCGCGCTCCCTAGATTGCGAGGCATGCACGTCACTGACGCCCACGTCGAACCCCACCGGCTGCGCCTGTCCGGCCGGCATGCCGTCCTGGAGGTGTCGTGTCCGCTGCCCGGAGTGCTGCGGTTGAGGCACGCGCCGGTGTCGTCGGAGATCGGCTTCCTCCATCCCGAACTGCCCGGCAAGCGGTCCTGGTCCGTCATCGCCGAAGGGGGCCACCCCCTGAAGGTCGAGCGCGACGGCGAGCGCACGCGGGTGACGGCGGAGGGCGTGTCCCTGGAGGTGGATACGGAGTCGGGGACGTGGCGCTTCCAGGACGCGAAGGGGCGGGAGCTTGCGCGTTGCGTGGATGTGTCCGGTGAGGTGCAGGCCGCGTATCCGATGAGCCGGCACCGCGCGCGGCTGAAGCTGCGGGCGCCGGAGGGGGAGCGCTACCTGGGGTTCGGCGAGAAGGTGGGGCCGCTGGACAAGCGCGGCATGCACCTCACGTTCTGGAACACGGACGTGGTGCCGCACCACCCGGACACGGATCCGCTCTACCAGTCCATCCCGTTCTTCGTGGGCCTGCGCGACGGCGTGGCGTGGGGGTTCTTCCTGGACGAGTCCTGGCGCTCGGAGGTGGACGTGGCGCTGGCGGACGCGTCGCGGGTGGCGTGGGAGTCGTGGGGGCCGGAGCTGGACTGCTACCTCTTCGCGGGGCCCCTGCCCGCGGACGTGGTGCGAAGGTACGCGGCGCTGACGGGGCTGCCTCCCCTGCCCCCGCTGTGGAGCCTGGGCGCGCAGCAGAGCCGCTGGGGCTACGAGAACGCGCGAGACATCCGAGGCGTCATCCAGGGCTACCGGCAGCGGAACCTGCCGCTGGACTGCGTGTATCTCGATATCGATTACATGGATGGGTACAAGGTCTGGACCTGGGACAGCGCGCGATATCCAGACCCGGCCGGCCTGGTGCGCGAGGCGGCGGCGCAGGGCGTGCGGCTGGTGCCCATCATCGACCCGGCCTTGAAGCTGGAGCCGGGCTGGAACGTGTACGAGGACGCGAAGGCACGCGACTACCTGGTGCGCTACGACCGGGGCGGAGTGCTGGTGGGCGAGGTGTGGCCCAAGCCCGCGGTGTTCCCGGACCTGACGCGGCCTCAGGTGCAGCGCTGGTGGGGAGGCCTGCATCGCGACTTCGTGGCGATGGGCGTGGCGGGGTTCTGGAACGACATGAACGAGCCATCGTGTTTCGGGGTGCAGCCGGACGTGGGCATCCTCACGCTGACGAGCGAGCGCGCGGAAGGCATTGGCCAGGTGGAAGGCAAGACGCTGCCGTACGACGCGCGTCACGGGGAGAAGCGGCACCTGGAGGTGCACAACGTCTACGCGCTGGGCATGGCGAAGGGCGCGTTCGAAGGCTTGCGAGAGCTGCGTCCAGAGGCCCGGCCGTTCCTGCTGACGCGGGCGGGGTTCGCGGGCATCCAGCGCTACTCGGCGGTGTGGACGGGGGACAACTCCAGCCACTGGACGCAGTTGGAGACGTCACTGCCCATGTTGATGGGATTGGGCCTGGCGGCGGTAGCGCTCACAGGGGTGGACATCCCGGGCTTCATCGGCCGGGCGAACGGTGAGCTGCTGGTGCGGTGGATGCAGACGGGCACGTTCTACCCGCTGATGCGCAACCACGCGGGCAAGGGAACGTCGCCGCAGGAGCCGTGGCGGTTCGGAGAGCCCTACCTGACGCTGGCGCGAGCGGCGCTGGAGCGGCGGTACCGGCTCCTGCCCACGCTGTACACGCTGATGCACGAAGCGTCGGAGACGGGGATCGCGCCGCTGAGGCCGCTGTTGATGGAGGCACCCGGGGACGCGGAGGCTGCGGGCGCGTTTGATCAGTTCCTGTTTGGCAGGGACCTGCTGGTGGCGCCGGTGGTGCGGCCTGGGCAGACGAAGCGACTGGCGTACCTGCCGGCGGGGACATGGCTGGAGTGGCCGGGACTGGAGTGGACAGGGGAGGTGCGCGAGGGAGGGCAGCACGTCATCGCGGACGGGCCGCTGGACACGGTGCCGGTGTGGCTGCGCGCGGGAGGCGCGGTGGCGCTGACACGGCCCGCGATGCACACCACGGACGCGAACTGGAAGCACCTGGAGTGGCACGTGCACGCGGCGCCGGAGATCCACGGCCGGCTCTACGAGGACGCGGGAGACGGCTACGGTGCGTCACGGCTCACGGCGCTGCGCGGCGGTGTGACGGATGGAATGCTGCGATTGGAGCGGAGCGAGGCGGGAACGCTCGCGCGGGCACGGACGGAGGAGACGATCCGGGTGTATGGATTGACGTCCGTGCGAAAGGTGACGGGAGCGCAGGCACACCGTTTCGAGGACGGCGTGCTGGAGCTCCAGGTCGCCGCGGATTGGACGCGACTGGACGTGGCTCCGTAAATCAGAGGACGGGGAGCTCCTTGAACACGACGCCTTCGAATCCGAAGCGGTTCACGGCGTCCACGAAGCGCTCCGTGGCGATGATGATGGTCGTGTAGTCGCTGAGGCGGAACAGGTCCAGGTCGCCGGTCAGAGTGCGCCCATCGAGAATGGGGGCGTCGGGATAACTGCCTCCTTGCCGCCCGCACCGTTCGCAGGGGCGTTCCCGCCCGCCCGGGAAGCAGCTGTCGTGCAGTCGGCCTCGGCAATGGATCTCGACCTCCCGCAGCTCCACCTCGACCTTGCTCCGAAAGCGCAGGTCCATCTTGCTCGCGCGAAGGGCGATGCCTGCCTCACGCAGCAGGTCCACGATCTCGCTCCGCATCACCAGGGTCCAAGGGTCATACAGATCGAGCGCACTCCACTTGCCGGAGGCCTTGCCGATGAGAGGCCCGAACTCGGCCCCTGGCAGCAATGGCGCCTCGAAGGGCACCTGAAGCCGGACGAGATCACGCAGTCGCTCGTACTCCTCGAGCGGAACCTGCCGTGCTTCCGCGAGCTCTCCCCTATGGGCCCAGCCCGAGAGATCCACGGAGGGATATGCCTCTCCCAGTCCACCAGGGCTGGACCCACACACAGGACACAACCCTCCCGGCAATCCCCATCGGTGCGCGCCATCGATGAATCCGGTGAAGCGCGCCCCTTTCGCAGCATTCACTTCAAAGAACCTCACGGATCCTCCGGCGACTAGCGAAGCTAATAGTAGGAAACAATGGGTCCCATGATGTTGAAGTCAACGATCATCCGAGCCAGTTGGTCCTGGATCTCCTTCGGAGTCGCATTCGTGTTCTTACGAGCGAAGTCACGCCACGTCTGATTCCAGGGACCACCCCGCCCTCCC
>NZ_RAWF01000151.1:0-25096 GCF_003612075.1 Corallococcus sp. CA041A | reverse complement strand
GAGCAGGGGCTCACGCTGCTGGGGCTGGTGGGGCTCGCGGATCCGCCCCGCCCGGAGGCGGTGGAGGCCGTGCGCGCGGCGCGCGACGCCGGGGTGCGCACGGTGATGATCACCGGCGACCACCCGGCCACCGCCCTGGCCATCGCGAAGGAGCTGGGCCTGGTGCGCGAGGGTGAATCGCCCGAGGGCATCGTGCACGCGCGGGCGACCGCGGAGCAGAAGCTCCACATCGTGCGCGGGTGGAAGGCGCGCGGGGAGGTCGTCGCCATGACGGGAGATGGCGTGAACGACGCGCCCGCGCTGCGCGAGGCGCACATCGGCATCGCCATGGGCCGCACCGGCGCGGAGGTCACCCGCGAGGCGTCCGACCTCATCCTCACGGACGACAACTTCGCGAGCATCGTGGCCGCCGTGCGCGAGGGGCGCGGCATCTACGAGAACATCCGCAAGACGCTCGTCTACCTGCTGGCGGGCAACGCCGGCGAATTGGTGCTGATGCTGTGCGCGTCGCTCTTGGGGCTGCCCCTGCCGCTCCTGCCCCTGCACCTGCTCTGGGTGAACCTGGTGACGGACGGGCTGCCGGCGCTCGCGCTGGTGATGGACCCCGTCTCGCCGGACGTCATGCGCCACCCGCCCCGCCGTCCGGAGGCGCCCATGCTGGGACGCCCCGAGTGGGGCGCGGTGCTGGCCACCGGCCTGCTGGATGCCGCCGTCACGCTGGGCACCTTCCTCTGGAGCCTCCAGCGCCTGCCGGTGGAGGAGGCGCGCACGCTGACCTTCACCGTGCTGGTGTGCTGCCAGGTGCTGCGGGCCTTCGCCGCGCGCAGCGTGGGCCTGCTCCACTGGGAGGTGGGCGCCTTCGACAACCGGCCGCTGCTCGCGGTGGCGGCCCTCACCCTGGCGCTGCAGGCCGCCCTGCCGGAGGTGCCCGCGCTCGCCGCGTTCTTCTCGCTGGTGCCGCTGGACGCCGCGCACCTCGCGCTCGCCCTGGGGCTGGGGTTCATCCCGGTGAGCGTGCTGGAGCTGCGCAAGCTGCTCTTGCGCGGGATGGCGCGGGCCCGTGCGCGCGCCCCCCGCGGCGGTTGACGCGGGCGGCCTTCCGGACTTTCAGCGGGGGCGCACCTGCTCGGCCCGGACCTCCGTCGCCTCCAGGGGCTCGCCCCGCTCGAAGCGGCGGATGCTTTCGAGCGTGGTGCGGGCGATGGCGCCCAGCGCTTCACGGGTGAGGAAGGCCTGGTGCGCGGTGATGAGCACGTTGGGGAAGGTGAGCAGCCGCGCGAGCACGTCGTCCTGGAGCACCTGTCCGGAGAGGTCCTGGAAGAAGACGCCTTCCTCCTCTTCGTACACGTCCAGCCCGGCGGCCCCCAGGCGGCCCGACTTGAGCGCCGCCAGCAGGGCCTGGCTGTCGATGAGCGCCCCCCGGCCGGTGTTGATGAGCATCGCTCCGGGCTTCATCCGCGCGAGCGCCGCCGCGTCGATGAGGTGGCGCGTGCCGGGCGTGAGGGGCAGGTGCAGCGAGAGGATGTCCGCCCGGGCCAGGGCCTCCGGGAGCGCCACGGGCTCCAGGTGCAGCTGCCGCGCGTCCTCTTCCTTCAGCTGGGGATCCACCGCGAGCAGCCGGCAGCCGAAGCCGTGGAAGATGCGGGCGGTGGCGCGGCCGATGCGCCCCAGCCCCACCAGGGCCACCGTCTTGCCGTGCAGGTCGAACCCCACCAGCCCGTCCAGCGAGAAGTTCCACTCGCGCACCCGCGCGTAGGCGCGGTGCACCTTGCGGTTGAGCGCGAGCACGAGCGCCGCGGTGTGCTCGGCCACGGACTGCGGTGAGTACTCGGGCACCCGGACGACGGTCATCCCCAGCCGGGCGGCCTCCGACAGGTCCACGTGGTTGAAGCCCGCCGAGCGCAGCGCCACCAGCCGCGTGCCCCCTTGCGCCAGCGCCTGGAGGCAGGGGCCGTCCAGCCGGTCATTCACGAAGGAGCACACCCCGGGGAAGCCCGCCGCCAGTCCCACCGTCTGGGGCGTCAGGCGGGGCTCGAACCAGGTGAACTCATGGCCGAACGCGGCGTTGGCCTCTTCGAAGGCGGTGCGGTCGAAGCGGTGGGTGTCGAAGAAGGCGATGCGCATGGGCGTGTTCCTTCCGGCGCGCGAAGGCGGCCGCGGGCTCTTCGCCGGACTCTGCATCCGCCATGCGCGGCGGGGACACCGGCCCCGGGGGCCGGGTGGGCGCAAGCGTTGCGCGGTGCACGGGGGCTTTCGTGCAACTCCTGCGGGGCGCGCCACGCAAGGCCCGGGACAAGACTGGCATGCATCCTGTAGAGCAACGGGGGTGGGCCGCGCAGCGTGGGGGGCCCGGGACGCGATACGGGAAATGGAGGACGCTCGATGAATGCCACGCGTGACGAGGCAGGCCAGAGGTTGCGCCAGCGGTGGCGGGCCCTGCTGGAGATGAGGCGCAAGCACCGGGAGCTGCTGCGTGAAGTCACCGGCGCCGGGGCCCCCGAGTGGGTGGACCGCGCGATGGCCCTGGAGGAGACGCGGCTGCTCGACGCGCTCGACGCTCGCGAGGCGCGGGCCCTGGAGGCGCTGGAGCGCGCGTTGGAACACCTTCCGGCGGACGGCCTGCCCCGGTGCGAGGGCTGCGGCGCCGTCATCGAGCCCGAGCGGCTCCATGTCCTGCCCGAGGCCCGGTGCTGCCCCTGGTGCGTGGCGAGCAGACGATGAGTCCGTCTCCCAAGGCCCCGGTCGCCATCGGGTGGTTCGCGCTGGGGTACTTCGCCTGCTACCTGCCCTACAGCGCGCTGACGAAGGCGCTGAGCCTGGGCGCACTGCCGGGGATGAGCGCGGGGCTGCCGGGCTTCGTGCTGCTGCCCTCCACGGCGCTGGCCACGCTCGTGGGGATGTTCACGTACCTGGCGTGGAGCGGCTCCTTCCAGCACGCGGGGCGCCGGCGCTTCGGGCCGGTGAGCCTGCCCTGGCCGGGGCGCTGGACCTTCCTGTCCGGCCTGTGCACCACGGGCATCATCGCCACCACCACGCTGGCGTACACCTTCGACGGCACCTCCATCGTCTTCATGATGCTGCTGATGCGCGGCGGCGTGCTGGTGCTCGCGCCGCTGGTGGACGCGGTGAGCGGCCGGAGCGTCGCGTGGCCTTCGCGTGTCGCGTTGGGGGTGAGCCTGGCGGCGCTGCTCGTCGCGACGGGGCCGGGCGCGGAGCCGCGCCTCTCCCTGGTGGCGGGGCTGGACTGGGCGGTGTACGTCGTCGGCTACTTCGTGCGGCTGCGCTTCATGAGCCGGCTGGCGAAGAACCACGTCCCCGGCGCGCGCGAGCGCTACTTCGTGGAGGAGCAGATGGTGGCCGCGCCCGCGCTCGTCGTCCTGCTCGCGCTGTGGGCCCTGGCGGGCGTGGGGGGCGCGGCGGAGCAGCTGCGCGAGGGCTTCACCGGGATGTTCACACGGCCCACGCTGGCCGTGGAGCTGGCCGTGGGGCTCCTGTCCCAGGGCAGCGGCATCTTCGGTGGACTGGTGCTGCTGGATGCGCGGGAGAACACCTTCACCGTGCCCATCAACCGCGCTTCCAGTGTGTTCGCGGGCGTGGGCGCGACGGCCGTGCTCGCGGCGTGGCTGGGGCTCCCAGGCGTGAGCGTCCGGGAGCTGGCGGGCGCCGCGCTGGTGACGGTGGCCGTCGCGGTGCTCGCGGTGCCGGGCGTGCTCGCGGCGCGGCGCAAGCGCTCCGCCGCCCTGTCACTTCCCCCGGCCTCCTGAAGCCCGCACGGACGAGGACTTCATGCACGCGGACCCCATCACGACCCTGGCGCTGCGGATGCTCCTGTCCCGCCGGAACGCGCTGCGTGCGTCGTGCGCGGCGTTGGCTGCCCGGACGCCCGTGCGGGGAGTGCGACTCCCGCCGCACGAGCTGGCGGAGGTGGAGGCGGCGCTCGAGCGCATCGAGCAGGGCCGCTTCGGAGGTTGCGAGCGGTGTGGGGGCGCCATCGGCCGGCAGCGGCTGCTCGCCGTCCCGGAGGCGCGCTGCTGCCAGGCGTGCGCGGATGCGCGGGCCCGGGACGCGAACGCATGAAGGCCCCGGATTCATCTCTGGTAAGCAGGGGCATGCCCCCGGAACGCATCCTGGTCGTGGATGACGAGGTGAACGCGCGGCGCGCCCTGGCCACCCTCCTCGCGGAGGAGGGGTACGAGGTGCGTGAGGCCGCGGACGGCGCGGAGGCGCTCGCGGCGCTCCCGGACTTCTCACCCTCGCTGGTGCTCACCGACGTGCGGATGCCTCGCATGGACGGCGTCACCCTGCTGCGCCGCGCGAAGGAGGACGGCAGCGACGCGGCCTTCGTGATGATGACGGCGTTCGCCACGGTGGAGGCGGCGGTGGAGGCCATGCGCCTGGGCGCGGAGAGCTACCTCACCAAGCCGCTGGACCTGAACGCCGTGCTCGTCGTGCTGGGCAAGGCGCTGGAGACGCGCCGGCTGAAGCAGGAGACGCGGCAGCTGCGGGAGCGGGTGGCGGAGCGCTTCCGCGTGGGCAACATCATCGGGGACGCGCCCGAGCTCCAGGGCGTGTATTCCCTCATCCACCAGGCGGCCCCCACGCGGGCCACGGTGCTCATCCTGGGCGAGAGCGGCACGGGCAAGGAGCTGGTGGCCCAGGCGCTGCACGAACTCAGCCCGCGCAAGGCGCGCCCCTTCGTGAAGGTGCACTGCGCGGCGCTCAGCGAGGGCCTGCTGGAGAGCGAGCTGTTCGGCCACGAGCGGGGGGCCTTCACCGGCGCCCTGGCGCGCAAGGAGGGCCGCTTCGAGCTGGCGGACGGGGGCACCCTGTTCCTGGACGAGATTGGCGAAATCTCCCCGGCCGTGCAGGTGAAGCTGCTGCGCGTGCTGCAGGGCCGCGAGTTCGAACGCGTGGGCGGCACGCAGACGTTGAAGGTGGACGTGCGCATCGTGGCGGCCACCCACCGCGACCTGGAGGCGGAGGTGGCGGCGGGCCGCTTCCGCGAGGACCTCTACTACCGCCTCAACGTGGTGGCGGTGACGCTGCCGCCCCTGCGCCGGCGCAAGGCGGACATCCCCGCGCTGGTGAGCCACTTCATCGAGCGCTGCAACGCGGCCCATGGCAGGGCCGTGAAGGGGCTGGCGCCCGGCACCCTGGAGGCGCTGATGAGCCACGACTGGCCGGGCAACATCCGCGAGCTGGAGAACGTGGTGGAGCGCGCCGTGGTGCTCGCGCGAGGAGAGGAGCTCACGGCGGACGACCTGCCGCCCGTGCTGCGCGGCCCCCGCCCCAGCGCGGGGAGCGGCGACCGGCTCATCCCCGGCGCGACGCTCGCCGCCATCGAACGCGAGGCCATCCTCCGCACGCTGGAGATGGTGCAGGGCTCCACCACGCGCGCCGCGGAGGTGCTGGGCATCAGCGTGCGGAAGATCCAATACAAGCTCAAGGAGTACGGCGGCGGTGGCACCGGCCCGGACGAGGAGCCGGCCGCCTCCTGAGGCCCCGCGCGCAAGGAAGGGATTCGCCATGGAAGCCAGACCTGAAGGCGTGACGGACGACGTCCTGGAGGAACTCCAGCGCTACGTGGGCTTCTCCGCTATCGACGGGGAGGCCCTGCGGGAGCTGCACCCCATCGCCTGCGCGCACTTCGAGCGCATCGCGGACGTCTTCTACCGGCGCATCCTCGAACACCCGGGGGCACGCAAGGCGCTGGAGGGAGGCGAGAGCCAGGTGGGCCACCTCAAGGTGACCCTCCAGGACTGGATGGGGTCGCTGCTCCTGGGGCCGTGGGACGCGGCCTACTTCGAGCGCCGCTGCCGCATCGGACGGGTGCACGTGCGCATCCACCTGCCGCAGCATTACATGTTCGGCGCCATGAACCTGCTGCGCCAGGAGCTGACGGCGGTGATGGAGGAGTCGCTGCGCGGCGACCCCGACCGGGCCGCCCGCCTGGACCGGGCGCTGGGGAAGATCCTCGACCTGGAGCTCGCCATCATGCTGCACACGTACCGCGAGGACCTGCTGGCCCAGGGGGCCCGGGCCGAGCGGCTGGCGACCTTCGGGCAGCTGGTGGGCTCCATTGGCCACGAGCTGCGCAACCCGCTGGGCGTCATCGAGACGTCGCTCTTCATCCTCAAGGGCCGCCCCGCCGCGAAGGAGGACGCGCGCGTGGCCAAGCACCTGGACCGCATCGGGGAACAGGTGGAGGTCGCCAACCACATCGTCACCAGCCTGCTGGACATGATCCGTTCCCGCCCGCTGGTCCGCGCGCCGCTGCGGCTCGCGGAGGTCTGGGTCTCCGCGCGCGAGGCCGTCGCGCCGCCCGAACACGTGCGCGTGCGCACCGAGGGCCTGGAGGCGCTGCCCTCGCTGGAAGGAGACGCGGTGCAGCTGCGGCAGGTCTTCGTGAACCTGCTGCAGAACGCGGTGCAGGCCCTGGGCGAGCGCGAAGGCGAGGTGTGGCTGACGGCGGACGTCCCGGAGGCCGGGGTACGGCGGATCCGCCTGGTGTTGGAGGACAGCGGCCCGGGCCTGGACCCTTCCATCCGCGCGCGCGTCTTCGAGCCATTGATGACCACGAAGGCGCGCGGGCTGGGGCTGGGGCTGGCGCTCGTGCGGCGCATCCTGGAAAGGCATGGAGGTGGCATCGCGTACGCTCCCGCCGAAGCCGGATCCGGGCCGGGCGGGGCCCGCTTCGTGGTGGAGCTTCCCCTGACGCTGGAGCCTTCCTGATGGGCCGCTTCCTGTTGGTGGATGACAACCGGGCCTTCGCGGAGAACCTGGCGGAGATCCTCGAGGACGCAGGCCACTCGGCCACCGTGGTGGACCGGGGCGACGCCGCGCTCCAGGCCGCGCGCGAGGAGCGCTACGACGTGCTCATCACCGACATGCGCATGGCTGGAATGAGCGGCGCCGCGCTGGTGCACCACCTGCGTCAGCGGGACCCGGGGCTCGCGGCCATCGTCATCACCGCGCACCCCGGAGAGGCCGAGCTCGCGCGAGCGCGCGCGGAGGGCGTGCTCGCGGTGCTGCCCAAGCCGGTGCCGGTGCCCGCGCTGGTGGAGCTGCTCACGCGGGCCCGCCGCGACGGACTCGTCGTGCTGGTGGAGGACGACGTTCGCCTCGCGGACAACCTCACGGAGGTGCTGCGCGAGCGCGGCTTCACGGCCGTGGTCGCGCACTCGGTGCCGGACGTGGTGGGCCTGGAGCCCGTCCGCCCCTTCGCGGCGCTCGTGGACCTGCGCGTGCCGGGCGGCCCTGACGGCGAGGCGCTGCGCCGCGTACAGGAGCGCTTCCCTGGCACCACTCCCTTCGTCGTCACGGCCTATCCGGAGGCGCTGCCCGCGGACTTCGAGGGCCGGCTGGTCCGCAAGCCCTTCGACACCGGGGCGCTGCTCGCGGAGCTGGAGCAGGTGCACGGAGGCCGCGCGTGACGGGGCCGGGGAGCGCGGGGGAGCGTCCCCGGGTGCTGGTGGTGGATGACAACGCGGCGTTCCTGGACAACATGCGGGAGCTGCTGGAGGACCAGGGCTACGTCGTCTCCAGCGCGACGAGCTGCGCGGGGGCGCTGGAGCGGGCGCCGGCGGGCTTCGACGTGGCGCTGGTGGACGTCCGGCTGCCGGACGGAGAGGGCACATGGCTCGCTCCCCGGCTCAAGGCGCTGGTGCCGGACGGAGAGGTGGTGCTGCTCACCGGACTGGGCATGCTGGAGGCGGCGGTGGCCGCGGTGCACGCGGGCGCGTGCGCGTACCTGCTCAAGCCCTGCGCCACGCCGGAGCTGCTGGTGACCCTGGAGCAGGCGCTGCGCCAGGTGCGGCTGCACCGTGAGAAGCAGGCGCTGGCCCGGCGCGCGCAGATGACGGAGAAGCTGGCCGCGGTGGGCACGCTGACCGCGGGCCTGACGCATGAAATCCGCAACCCCCTCAACGCCGCCGCCCTGCAGCTCACCGTCCTGGAGCGGCGGGTGCGCAGGCTGGAGGAGTCCGTCCAGGGGCCGCTCCTGGAGCCGCTGCTGCTGGTGCGGGATGAAATCCGCCGCCTGGACCACATCCTCGAGGACTTCCTCCAGTTCGCCCGTCCCCGCGAGTTCAAGTCGTGCGCCGTGGCGGTGGCGCCGCTGTTCGAGCGGGTGAGCAGCCTCCTGGCCTGGCAGGCCGAGCAGCGCGGCGTGACGCTGGAGGTGGAGCCGCCGGGCGCGTTGGAGGCGTGGGGGGAGGAGGAGCGGCTGCGGCAGGTGCTGCTGAACCTGGCGCTCAACGCGCTGGAGGCGACGCCGCAGGGAGGCCGGGTGCGCTTCAGCTCGAGCGCGCGGGGAGGGGAGGTGGCGCTCTTCGTGGACGACAGCGGGCCCGGCGTGCCGGTGGAGGCGCAGGGGAGGCTCTTCGAGCCCTTCTTCACGACGAAGGCGAGCGGCAGCGGGCTGGGGCTCTCCATCGTGCACGCCATCGTCACCCAGCACGGCGGCACCCTCCAGGTGGAGGAGGGGCCGTTGGGGGGCGCGCGCTTCACCTTGCGGTTGCCTGGAGCACCGGGGACGGAGGCGGGATGAGGCCCAGGACGCCCCCATCCCGTCAGGCTTCTACGCGGGCAGCGAGCCCTGGCCGGTGGCCAGCGTGTTCATGAAGGACTTCACCTTCTGCACGTAGGTGGCGTCGCCGGTGCCGGCGGGGATGGCGTCCGGGTTGCTCTTGTCCACGCCGTTGGGGCCGGAGTTGTAGGCGCGCAGGGCCAGCTCATCGCTGCCGAACTGCTCCTTCATGTCCTTCATGTAGAAGGCGCCCGCCAGGATGTTGGTCTCCGGGTCGGAGAGGTCCTTGCCCTGGAGCTCCGGGTGCTTCGCCTGCAGCTCCCCGTAGGTGTTGGGGTTGACCTGCATCAGGCCGGTGTCCGTCAGGCCGTTGCCGCCGTTGGTGGTGACGGCGTCCAGGTTGCCGCGCGACTCCTGCCAGATTTGCGCGGCCAGCATCTCCGCCGGCATGCCCGTCTTGGCGGCGGCGGACTCGATGGCGCCGCGGAACTTCTCCAGCCCCGCGGGCAGGTTGCCGCCCAGCTTCGAGCCACCCGAGGACGAAGTCGTGGGCCCCACCACGCCGGTGTTGCCGTTGGACGCCTGCGACTGCGAAGCCGACGGGCCCACGACGCCGGTGTTGCCGTTGAGCGCCACGGGAGGACGCGACGTGTCCTGCGGCGTGAAGCTGCTGTCGGAGAAGGACTGCGAACCCGTGCCGCACTTCCCGCCCGAGGCGCCCTGCGCACCCTGGGCTCCGGAGACACCCTGGAGCGCCTGCGCGCCGCCCGGCACGGCCTGCGCCACCAACTGCACGATGGAGGTCAGCGCGGAAAGCGTGTCCTGCAGCAGCTTGCCCAGCTCCGCGCCCTTGCCAGAGCCGATGTCGAAGCCATCCTTCTGGAACGCCGCGAGCCCCGGCGAGCCCGGCTTCTGGCTGGAGGAGAACCCGTCCACGCCACCCGGACGACCCGCGAGGCGGGGGGAGGCGGCGTCCTGCACCGGCAGGCGGGACACGGAAGCGGAGGTGCTGCGGAGGGGCGAGATGGCCATGGCGGGGGACCTCGAAAGGGATTGGGTTCGGGTGAAGCGATGCAGGACCCCATAGCAGCCGGTGTGCCAGCCCCCCAGGGACGGGGCGGCCGCGGGCAACCCACGGATTTCACGGGCAACGCGAAGGGGCGCTGGAGCCCGTGTGGGGCCCGTGCCTGGTGACTCCCGTCACCGGCCCGATGGCCTCCGTCATCATCCGAACCCACCGTCATCCGTGGAATGACAGCGGGCAGTGCGTCGTGCAGAACGCTCCCATGGCCGACATCACCCACCGCACCGTCCGGACGAATGGCATCCACCTGCGCATCAGCGAGGCCGGCCAGGGCCCGCTGGTCCTGCTCCTCCATGGCTGGCCGGAGTCCGCGTACTCGTGGCGCCACCAGCTCCGGGCGCTCGCGGACGCCGGCTACCACGCGGTCGCGCCTGACGTTCGCGGCTACGGCCAGAGCGACCGGCCTGAACCCATCGAGGCCTACAGCATGAAGCAGCTGGTGGCGGACTTCGTGGGCCTGCTCGATGCGCTGGGCGAGAAGACCGCGGTGGTGGTGGGCCACGACTGGGGCTCGGCGATGGCGTGGAATTGCGCCGCGCTGCACCCGGACCGCTTCCGCGCCGTCGTGGGCATGAGCGTGCCGCACCTGGGCCGCACGCCCATGCCGCCGACCCAGCTCTTCCGGCACGTGTTCGGGGACAAGTGGTTCTACATCCTCTACTTCCAGGAGCCGGGCATCGCCGAGGCGGAGCTCGAAGCGGACATCCCGAGGACGCTCCGCATCACCCTGGGAGGCACCCCCGGCTTCGACACGCAGGCCGAGGCCGTGAAGTCGCGCCGCCAGGGTGACGGCTTCCTCACCGGCCTCCAGGTGCCGGATCCGCTGCCCGCGTGGCTCACGGAGGCGGACCTCGCGCACCTCGCGAAGGAGCTGGAACACAGCGGCTTCCGCGGCGGGCTCAATCGCTACCGCAACATGGACCGCGACTGGGCGGAGTTGCCCGAGCTGGCGACGGCCCTCATCCAGCAGCCCGCCCTGTTCATCACCGGAGAGAAGGACCCGGGCCGCGCCTTCGCTCCGCTGGAACCCATGAAGGCCCTGGTGCCGCGGCTCCAGGACGTGCTCGTCATCCCAGGCGCGGGCCACTGGATTCAGCAGGAGCGCCCCGCGGAGGTGAACGCCGCGCTGCTGGCGTTCCTGAAGTCACTGCCCGCGTGAATCCCCGTGCCGGGGCAGGCGCACGGTGAACGTGGTGCCTTCCCTGGGGGTGGAGGCGACGTCGACGGTGCCGCCGTGGGCGTCCACCAACTGCTTCACGATGTAGAGCCCCAGGCCCACGCTGCGGCCGGTGGAGCCCACCTCCGACGTCGCGCGCTGGAGGGGTTCGAAGATGCCGGGCAGCTTCTCCTGGGGAATGGGCGTGCCCTGGTTGTGGACGGACAGGCACACCCATCCGTCCTCGCCCCGGGTCGTCACCTGCACCGGGCTGGCTTCGGGGCTGTACTTGATGGCGTTGGTGACCAGGTTCTGCACCACCTGGGCAATCCGCTCGGAGTCCCACTCTCCGGTCGCGTCGCCCCGCTCCTGCACGCGCAGGGTGCGGCCTGGGTGCGCCGCATCCACCTGATCCAGCACCTGCCGGGCCACCTGGTGCAGGTTGGACGCTCGGGGCGCGATGGGGATGCCCGTGCCCAGCCGGGCCTGGGTGAAGTCGAGCAGGTCGCTCACGAGCCGCACCGCGCGGTGTACGGCGGACTGGATGCGCAGCACGGACTGGGCGGTGCGCGCGTCGAGCTCGTCGCGGCGGGCCATGGCGCTCACCGTCAGGTGGATGGCGTTGAGCGGGGTGCGCAGGTCATGGCTGACGATGCCGATGAGCTGCTGCTCGAAGTCGACGCGGTCCTGGAGTTGCTGGGCCAGGACGGCCGCGCGCTGGTGCGACCTCACCGCGTCCGTGGCGTCCCAGGCCACCGCCATGAAACCCTCGACGGCGCCGGCCATGTCCCGCATGGGCACGTGCGTGAAGTTGAAGTAGCGCTCCACCCGCTCGCCCGTCTCCGGGCGGGTGAACTCGAAGCGCTCCTCCGTGAAGACCCGGGACTCCCCCGTCTGGAAGACGGGGTCGCAGGACTTCTCGATGATGGACGGCCCCAGCTCCTCGGGCAGCACTTCTATCAGGGGCCTGCCGAGCAGCTCCCTGCACCTTCGCTCCCAGAAGCGGCACTGGACGGGGTTGGCGAACTGGATGACGTGGTGGGGGCCCTGGAAGATGGCGATGCCCACCGGGGCCTGATCGAAGATGGCGTAGAGCTTGCGGCGCTCCGCCTCCGCTTCGGCACGTGACGCCCGCTCCCGGGCAAGCAGCGCCGCGCGTTCCTCCTCCGCCTGCTTGCGCGCGGTGATGTCGAAGAAGGAGCTGACCGCACCCACGACGCGGCCATCGGGCGTGCGGAGGGGCCGGGCATTGACCGACAGCCAGATGCGGCTGCCTCCCGTCTGGTGGATGCCAATCACGTCGCCAGACACGTTCTCGCCCAGGCGAAGCGCGCGCATGTGGGGATGCTCCTCGCCAGGATACGGGCTGCCGTCCTCCCGGATGGCCTCCCAACGGGGGTCGAAGGGGGTGCGGCCCTGCAAGCGGTTGGCGGACAGGCCCAGCCGCTGCTCCGCGGCGGCGTTGGCGAAGCGGATGGTCCCGTGCTCGTCGTGCAGGGTGACGCCCTCGTCCAGCGAGGCGAGGATGGCGCTCAGCCGCGCCTCGCTCTGCCGCAGCGCCTCCTCCGCCAGCTTGCGCTCGGTGACGTCCTGCGTGACCTTCACGAACCCGCAGGGCTGGCCCACGTCATCGCGCAAGAGCCACAGGTCTATGTCCGCGATGAAGAGGCTCCCGTCCTTGCGCTGCCGGGGCTCCTCGCCCTGGTAGTGCCCCGTTTCGAAGGCCTCCTTCAGCTCCGTTTCTGGACGCCCCTGCTGGCGGTAGTCCTCGGGGAAGAGCATGCGGAAGTGCTGGCCCAGGACCTCCCCGGCGCGCCAGCCCTTGATGTGCTCGGCGCCCGGGTTCCAGCTGATGATGTGCCCTTGCAGGTCGATGCCGAAGATGGCGCGGTCCTTCGCGCTCTGGACCAGGAAGCGGAAGAGCACATCCGTGTTCTGGCCTGCGTGCGTGCACTCCATGCGTGCCACGGTTCCTCCAGGTCGTGAAACACGCGAGCTGTGAGACACCGTTCCCCGCGGCACAGGGAGCGGACGCGCCGGGCCCCGGCCGGAGCGCTGGTGTCAGGCGAAGGCCACCCAGGCCGCGACGGCGATCATGCAGGCGCCGAAGGTCCAGCCCTGGATGCGCAGGGCACGTTCGGAGTGGAAGCGCCCCAGGATGAGCTTTCCGCCGTAGATCCACGGGAAGTGGCACGCCAGGCAGACGACGAGGAAGGCAGCGGTGAGCTGCGCCGTCTGGGAGAACATCCCCCGGGCGGGGTCGAGGAACTGGGAGAACATCACCAGGATCATCGAGTGGATCTTCGGGTTGAGCGCGACCGCGAGCAGCCCCTCCCCGAACCCCAGGCGCGTTCTTACGTCGCTCGCCTCCCCGGAGGTGGCCGAGGCGCGGAAGAAGCCCCACGCGAGGTAGAGCAGGTACACGACGCTGCCCCAGCGCAGGACCTGGTGCAGCGCGGGCAGCCCTTGCAGCACCCGCCCCAGGCCGATGCCGTAGAGGAGGCACAGCGCGACGTTGGCCGCCTCGAAGCCCATCCAGAAGGGCAGCGTGCCCCGGACGCCGAAGCGGCCTCCGGCGGTGGCGAGCACCGTGTTGCCCGGCCCGGGGCTCACCACCATGGGCACCGTGTAGCCCAGGAACAACACCCACACCTCGGCGGAAATCATGACGGGGCACCTCGCGGGCGCGGCGCGTCCATCGCGCCTTGTCACCGCGGGGGACAGACAGACTCCACTTCGGAGCGCCGACCCAGCGAGCTATCCTCGCGCGCTCGATAAAAGGGGCTCATCGAGCATGCGCCGCATTCCACCGCTGGGCGCCCTCCGTGCCTTCGAGGCAGGAGCGCGACACCTGAGCTTCACCCGCGCCGCCACGGAGCTGCGGGTCACCCAGGCCGCCATCAGCCATCAGGTGCGGCAGCTGGAGGACTGGCTCGGTGTCTCCCTGTTCGAGCGCCGGGGCCACGCGCTGACGCTGACGGCGAGGGGCGCCGAGTACCTGCGCGAGCTGACGCCCGTGTTCGAGCGCATGTCCGAGGCGACCACGCGGCTGTACGCGCGCGAGCAGGGACCGCTGCGGCTCACGGTGCTGCCCTCCTTCGCGGCGTGTTGGTTGTTGCCGCGCCTGGAGCGCTTCCGGAAGCAGCATCCGGACATCGAGCTGCACGTGAACAGCTCCGAGGCGCTCTGGGACTTCCTCGACGACCGCTTCGACGTGGGCATCCGCTCCGGGCTGGGCCGGTGGACGGGGCTCAAGGCGGAGCAGCTCGCGTCCGAAAGGCTCGCGCCCGTGTGCACCCCGGCGCTGGCGAAGCGGCTCCGCGCGCCTGGGGACCTGGGCAAGGTCCGGTTGCTCCACGACTCGCCCAAGGATGGCTGGAGGCGCTGGTTGGATGCCGCAGGGGTGTCAGGCGTGGACGCGGATCGGGGCCCGGTGTTCAACGACGCCGGGCTGGCGCTCCAGGCGGCCCGGCTCGGAGATGGCGTGGCGCTGGGGCGATTGATGCTCGCGGCGGATGACCTGGAGGCGGGCCGGCTGGTCCAACCCTTCAAGGCGGTCCTCCCCAACGACTTCAGCTACTGGCTCGTGCACCCGCGCCCCCTGACGGGCCGGCGGGACGTGGCGGCGTTCAAGGCCTGGGTGCTCGAAGAAGCCCGGCGCTGACCGCGCTTCGCGCGTGGCGCGAACCGTGGGCGGACGTGGCGCGGTGTACCTCCACGGAGTCCATGTGTATTGCCATTCAA
This sequence comes from Corallococcus sp. CA041A, assembly GCF_003612075.1. Taxonomy (NCBI): domain Bacteria; kingdom Pseudomonadati; phylum Myxococcota; class Myxococcia; order Myxococcales; family Myxococcaceae; genus Corallococcus; species Corallococcus sp. CA041A. Next base: position 10,585 of record NZ_RAWF01000151.1, on the reverse strand, counting down.
TCGGAATCCTGTGGCGGCGGTGTGCATTCGCCGTGAAATGTGATTATTCGTGCAACCGAGGCTTTTCTATTTTTATCTGCAATCGCAGAGTGCCCGTGCGTCAAACCCAGACCCGGAGAAAACACCATGCGGATGCAATGGATTGCGCTGGTTGTCGCGTTGGGAGTTGTCGCCTGCGGCGGGAGTTTCGAACCGGGGGAGGCGGACACGTGGGGAACGCATGAATCGGGGCTCACCATCACCACGGAGGACCAGGTCGTGGCCCGGCTGCCCGCGAGCACGGGGGCGGGCTATGGCTACGGTGAGTACCTGCCTCCGGGTTACCTGACGTCCACCACGTCCAATCCGGTCATCATCCACCTGAACGGTGCTGGCGAGTTCGGCACGTCTCCGACGGAGGCGCACCTGTTGGAGTTCGTGACGCGCCATGGGGCGCTGAAGAACATCCACAAGACGGCCCAGGGCAAGGCGTACTTCGGACAGAACCAGGTGATGGTCTTCACGCCGCGAGCGCCGACGAACTGGCAGCCGGCGGCGATCGACGCGTTCATCAGCTTCATCGTGGCGAACTACCGCGTGGACACGACGCGCATCTACCTGACGGGTATCAGCTTCGGTGGCTACGGCGCCTGGCAGTACGCGTACACGTACGGGAGCCGTCTGGCCGCGCTGGCGCCCATGGCCACCAACATCGGCGCGCCGGGGCCCACCCTCACCCAGCTGAAGAACGTGCCGGTGTGGGCGGTGCACTCGTTCGCGGACGGCAGCTCGCTGTCGGCGGAGACGTCCTGGCTGATGAGCGTGACGAAGAACTACGGCCTGTTTCAGTCGGTCCAGGTGACGTCACCGACCCAGAAGGTGACTTACCTGTTCCCGGGCGCCAGCAGCCCCGTGTGGACGTTGCAGACCGGCGTGGTGGCCACCGGGAACGACATCGCGCGTCTCACCGTGCTGCCCGGCGGCGTGCACGACTGCTGGACGCAGCAGTATGACAACTACGCGTTCTGGGATTGGCTCCTCGCCCAGCATCGCTAATTCTTCCGGGTCGCGGCCGCGAGGATGTATCGGGGCAGCAATTCCTCGCGGACCCGCTTCCACAGCGCGAACTGGCCGTAGTTGGCGCCGGTGAAGGCCACGGCCAGGTCGAGCTCGGGAATGACCATGACGTACTGCCCGCCGTTGCCGCCTGCTTCGTACTCCGCGTAGACGCGGTCGCCGACCTTCAGCTCGTGCCGCCACCACGCGTAGCCGTAGGTCCTGCCGGGGCTCATCTCCGCGTGGCGGGCCGTGGAACGCTCCACCCAGCGCCGGCTGATGACCCGCCGTCCGTTCCAGACGCCGCCGGACAGATACAGCTGTCCGAGCTTCAGCGCGTCTCGGGGGCGCAGGTAGAGCCCACCACCCAGGTATGCGTCGCCGTCGGGTGAGAGGTTGATGTGGTGGCGTCGCATCTGGAGCGGGGTTGCGACGGTGCGCTCGAAGAGTTCCGGCAGCCAGGTGCCCGTGGCTTCGTGCAGGACGGCGCCCAGCAGGTGGATGCCCGCGGAGCAATACACGGCGGTGTCTTCGCCGGGCTCGCGGGCCATGGGCAGGTTCAGCGTGTATGTGTACCAACCGGAGGGTTGGTCCTGGACGGTGTTCTCGTTGCCAGGGGAGCTGTCGTCGTTGTCGTCGCACGCGAGCCCCGACGTCATGGTCATCAGGTGTTCCACCGTGATGCGCGCCTTGCGCGGGTCCTGCGAGGCCAGGGCGGTGCCGCCAGGGAGGAGCGGGTACACGGGTGACTCCGGCCGCAGCTTCGCGCCCTGGTCGATGGCGGCGCCCACCAGCAGGGGCGCGAAGGTCTTCGAGGCGGAGCGCAGGTCGTGCGGGCGCTCCGAATCCTGTCCATGGAAGTACTCCTCGACGACGAGCTTCCCGTGGCGCGCGATGAGCAGGCCTTCGATGAGCGGCGTGGACGTGGGGCCCGGTGTCGTGTCGAGGATGCCCTGCACCAGCGCGCGGATGGGCGCTTCATCCATGCCGACGTCCGCGAGGGACGCCGTCGTCCAGCCGTCGCCGTCGGCGATGGGTTTGCGGTAGGTGTAGACGGGTTCGGCGGGCGTGCGGGGCTGGAGGCCCACGGCCTGGTCGCGTTCGAGGCGAGTGAGGTCGAGCGTGCCCAGGAAGAGGACGTTCAACGACAGCTTCCCGGCGTCGGCGTCATACGTGCCGGTGAAGCGCATCCCGCCGGGCCGGGTCTCCACGAGAGAGACGGCGCCGTCCTTCAGGGAGACGCGGAAGGTGCCTTGTCGTCCGAGGTTCTTCTCCGGGTTGCGGATGAAGGCGTGGATGGCGCCGTCCGGCATCTCCTGGATGACGAAGTAGAGCGTGAAGCGATCCTCCAGGGGCGCGACCCTGCCGCGCCACACGTCCTTCTGGAGGAGGCGCAGCTCCATGGGCGTGGCGTAGCGGACGCCGCCCACGAGGATGCGCGGTTGAATCCAATGCCCGGTGATGCGTTTCCCATCGGGTGAAAGCGACCCGCGGAAGTCACCCTGGCCCCCAGGGAGCGTGAACGTCAGGGACTGCTTGTCCAGGACGCCGGTGGCGGTGAAGCCTCCAATGGATGCACGCCAGCCGCCCGGATCGCGGAAGAGGGTGAGCTCGCCCCGGACCTCGGGTCCATAGGTGCGCTCTCCGCCCCAGGTGCCGACCAACGCCTTCGCGGGGTCCGTGCCCTGGGCCAGGGCCACTCCCTGGGAGAGGGTGGCCAGGAGGAGCGACAGCCTCAGGAGGGAAGGGCGCATGCGGAGGGCTCGCGGTGTCGGGGCAGGAGGGCGCTTGCCCTACGGGTGAATGCGCACCCGATTGCAGGAGCTGGAGCTCAGTCCTGCGCCGTGGGACGGACAATCACCTCGCCCACGTCCACGTCGGCAGGCTGCTCGATGGCGAAGGCCATGGCCCGGGCAATCGCATCCGGCGAAATCGCGAGCCTGTCCCGGACCTCCTCGAACCGGGCCCGGAGCTCCGGATTCTTCACGTGCTCGAGGAAGTTCGTCCGGGTCATCCCTGGCGAGATGACCGTCACCCGCAGCTTGGGGCCCGCTTCCTGGCGCAGGCCTTCGGAGATGGCTCGCACGGCGAACTTCGTCCCGGCGTAGACCGCCTGGCCGGGCACGATCCGGTGCGCAGACGTCGACGCCGTGTTGATGAAGTGTCCGAAGCCCTGCTCGCGGAAGACCGGCAGCGCCGCGGCGATGCCGTACAGCACGCCCTTGATGTTGGTGTCGACCAGCTCTTCCCAGTCGTCGACGCGCAGGTCGTCCAACGGAGAGGTCGCCAGGCTGCCCGCGTTGTTGATGAGCACGTCCAGCCTGCCAAACCGCTCACGGGCCATGCGGACGAGCCCGGCCACGTCCTCGCGCCGTCTCACGTCCGTGCGTGCGGAGAGGGCTTCTCCTCCCGCCTTCGTGATGCGCTCCACCACGGGTTCCAGCCGCTCCAGCCGGCGTGCGCCGAGGACGACCTTCGCCCCGCGTCCAGCGAGCAGCACCGCCGCTGCTTCGCCAATGCCGCTGCTGGCTCCGGTGATGGCAATGACCTTGTCCTGGATGCCTGACATGACGCCTTCCTGCCCGGCCAAGTGAGGGGAGGGCCGGGCCTGCGATGCAAGACGTAGCCATGCCGGGGCACGCCGGACTTGGACGTTGTTGGCATGGCGTGCAGGTCAACAACGTCCAAGCCAGGAGGGAGGCTCATCATTAGGATCCAACCGTGCCCGCGCTCCCTCACTCCGTCGTGGATGGCCCCCTGTCCATCCAGACCTTCCTGTTCCCGGAGCTGCCGGGCTTGCGACTGGTGCGCTACCGGACCGACGGGCGGCTGCTTCGCTCCGTGAAGGAACGTTTCTCCGTGATGCTGACGCAGCGGGGGCACTCGGAGTGGTGGGGGCGGGGAAAGGTCCATTCCTCCTCGCCCCGAACGGTCGACCTCAAGCAGATGGGCGAGGTGCACCGCGACCTGCGCCGCGATGGACCGGCCCGGTTCCAGGTCATCGCCTTCGACGAGTCCCTCGTCGCCGAGGCCCGAGAGGCGCTGGGCGCGCCGGCCTCCGCCCGGCTTCGCGAGCTCCAACTCGAAACATCGCGGCCCGCGGCGGCCGACTTCGTGGGCCTCCACGCCGTGCTGGATGCGGGCCTGGAGGGGCGCTCCAGCGCGCTCGCGCTCCAGACGGCCCTGGCCGAAGCCCTCTCCTCGCTGGTCGGATGTCTGGAGCATTCAGGCGCAGTGGATCGGCGCTACCGCTGGCCCATCCGGCGCGTGGTGGAGGCCCTGCACGAAGCCATTCCGGAGGGCATCACGCTGGAGGCGCTGGCCCATCAGGTGGGTTGGAACCGCTTCCACCTGTGCCGCGCCTTCCGCGAGGAGCTGGGCATGCCTCCGCACGCATACCTCACCCACCTGCGCGTCTCGCGAGCTCAGCGGTTGCTGTCACAGGGACTGGCGCCCGCGGAGGTCGCGCTCCAGGTCGGGCTCTATGACCAGAGTCTGCTCAACCGGCACTTCAAGCGCATCGTCGGCCTCACCCCGGGGCAGTTCGCGCGCGCCGTGCAGTGAGGCCGCCGTCACGGGCGCTGGGTGCGGCTCTAGCGGGAAGGCTCCCGGAAGACCGCTTCGATGTTGTTGCCATCCGGGTCCAGCACGAAGGCGGCGTAGTAACCGGCGGGATAGCCCGTCTCGACGCCGCGAAGTCCGGGCGGCCCGTTGTCGGCTCCTCCCGCCGCCACCGCGGCCGCGTGGAAGGCGTCGACCTGGGCGCGGCTCGTGGCTGCGAAGGCCGTGTGTTGCTTTACGCCGTGCGGATGGAAGCGGTCGATCCAGAAGATGGGGTAGTCCCGGCCATAGCCAATGCCATCCGCCCCCGTGTCCTGGGGAAGCTGCATGGCGCGGCGCAGGCCGAGCGCCCCCAACGCCGCGTCGTAGAAGGCCGCCGAGCGGGCAACGTCCGCGACGCCAATGCCGGTGTGATCAATCATGGCCCTCAGTGTATGGGCGCGAAGCCGCGCTCGCGCATCAGCGCGTCGAGGCTCGCGTCCTTTCCCCGAAACTTCCGGTAGCCCTCGAACGGGTCGAGGGTGTTGCCCACTGAAAGCACGTGCTCGCGCAGCCGCGCGGCCACCTTCGCGTCATAGGCACCTCCGGCTTCCTGGAAGGCCTCGAAGGCATCCGAGGCCAGCATGTCCGCCCAGAGGTAGCGGTAGTAGCCCGCCGCGTAGGCGTTGCTGGAGAAGACGTGTCCGAAATGGGGCATGCGGAAGCGCATGCCGACCTCCTCGGGCGCGCCCATCTGGCGGAGCACGTCGCGCTCGAAGGCGTCGGGGTCGATTCGCTTCGCGCCCGCCAGGTGCATCTTCATCTCCACCAGCGCGGAGGTGAGGAAGTCCACGGTGTAGAAGCCCTGGTTGAACGTCGCCGCCTTCTGGATGCGGGCGACGAGCGCCTGGGGCATGGGCTGTCCCGTCGTGTGATGCACCGCGAAGCGGCTCAGCACCTCCGGCGTGGCGAGCCAGTGCTCGAACAGCTTGGAGGGGAACTCCGCATAGTCGCTCACCACGCGGCCACCACCGAGCGATGGGTACGTCACGTCCCCGCTCAGCGTGTGCAGCGCATGGCCGAACTCGTGGAACAGCGTCTGGGCGTCACGCCAGCCGAGCAGCGCGGGGCCTCCCGCCCCCGGCTTCACGAAGGGCATGCTGATGGCCACCAGGGCCGGCACCTCGCCACGGAAGCGCTCCTGGACGCGGTACGTCTCCGTCTGCCCTCCGTTGTATTTGCCCTCACGCGCGTAGGGGTCGAAGTAGAGGAGCCCCCGCTCCCGGCCGCTCTCCCGGTCCTTGACGGCGAAGACGCGCACGTCCGGGTGGAAGACGGGCACGTCCGGCGCGGGCGTGAAGGTGTAGCCGAAGAGCTGGCCCGCCACCCAGAACATGCCCTCGCGCAGGGTCTCCAGATAGAGGTATGGCTTCACCTCGCTGTCGTCGAAGTCATACGCCTGCTTGCGCACCTTCAGACGCGATTGAACGTCCGCCCCGAGTCCTGGAACGCGGCGACGGTGTTCTCGAAGGTGGGGGGCTCCTTCGAGTCCGCGATGGCGGCGACCTCGCTCCGCGCCTGCGCCATGGCGGCTTCGAGCGCTGGAGCGAAGTCCTCCACTCGCGCGCGGTCGAACGGCGGGACGCCTCCATGGGGCCCGGACCAGGGCGCGAGCAGGGCATCCGGCGACGAAGCGGAGGCCGCGAAGGTCGTGCCCGCCAGGAGCACGAGGCATGCTGCGATTCTGTGTCGTGGCATGCGGACAGAATACGAGCCAGGATTGAGGGGCATCCATCGAATGGAATTCGCCCAGAAGCCTCGGATGGCCGCACTCGACCGGATTGATCGCGAGATTCTGGAGGCCCTCCAGAACAATGCACGGCTGTCCAACAAGGAATTGGCCGCGAAGGTGGGGCTGGCCCCGTCGTCGTGCCTCGCGCGGGTGAAGCGGCTGGAGACGGACGGGGTCATCCGCTCCTATCGCGCGGACCTGGATCCACGCTCGCTGGGGCTGGGGCTCCAGGCGCTCATCGCCGTGCAGCTCCGGCTCCACGTGGGCGAGGCCTTCGGCAGCATCGGCGACCACCTGCGCTCGCTGCCGGAGACGGTGGCCGTCTATTGCCTGGGCGGCACGACGGACTTCCTGGTGCACGTCGTGTGTCGGGACACCGAACACCTGCGCGTACTCACCATCCAGTCCTTCACCAGCCGTCCGGAGGTGAGCCGCATCGAGACGTCGCTGGTGTTCTCCTTCGCGCGCTCGGGGCTGCCGGTCGACCGGGGCGCCTGAACGTCACCGTGCGCCGCCCCCGCCGGGGCTCATGAAGTCCGCCTGGGGAGGGGATGAGGTTCTTCTCACGCGCGGGTGGCGAGGGCCGGACATCGCTCTATGCGTCGTGCCGGGACGGAAACGGCCACCGCTTCGGGGCATTACGCCTCCTTCCTCGCGGTGAGCGGCCCCGGTGGGTGATGGCGGGGACGGTGCTGTCGGGAGGACTGTCCTTCGATGTGGCACGGGAGTGCAGGGTCTTCCAGGGTCGTCACGCTGCTGCTGCTGTGTGGCGGCACCGCGCTGGGGGAGCCACTCACGCTGCGCCTGGCGCTCCTTGAAGCCAGGAGTCAGGCCCCGGCGCTCGCACAGGCCCGGGCGCAGGAAGCCGTGGCCCGCGGGGACGAGGAGGTCGCCCGGACCTTCTCCCCGCTGACCCTGACACTGGGGGGAGGGGGAAATGATCCCCGGTGGACCGTGGGGCTGACCCAGAAGCTTCCGGCCCCGGGCGCCCGGGCGGCCCGTGTGCTCGCCGCGGAGTTGACGGCCCGCGGCGCCGCCGACGAGCGCCGCGCGAGCGAGGCCACGGTCCGGGCGGATGCGCGGCGTGCCTACTTCTCATGCGTGCGCGCCCACCAGCTCCTGGAGACCTCCGCGCGCGCACTGGCGCTCGCGCGCGAGTCGGAGGCCGCCGCGGTGCTGCTCTTCGACACCGGCGCGGCTCCGGAACTGGACCTGCTCCAGGCCCGCATCGCCCGAGGCACCGCCGAAGTCCAATGGCTGACCCGCCAGGGTGAGCTCGCCGCCGCCACGGCGGCGCTGGCCCTGCTGCTGGGCCGGCCACCGGGTGCGGCGCTGGAGCCGGTGGACACCTCTCCGCCCGCCCTGCCTTCACTGGAGGCCGTGCTGGCCCGAGGCGCGCAATCCCCCGCCGCCGAGGCACGCCAGGCCGACGTGGCGGCGGCCGAGGCCTCCCTGCGGGCGTCACGTCGGGAACGGTGGCCCGTGCCCACGGTGGGGGTCTCCGTGGAGGCGGATGGCCCCGGGGGACGCAGCACGTATCTTCGCGGCGCGCTCGACCTGGACCTCTCCCTCCCTGGCTTGGGACGCGGAGAGACGGTCCGCGCCGCGGCCTCGCTGGAGCTCGCGCGCGCCCGCCAGAACGAGGAGCGGCGTTCCCGGTGGACGGAGCTCGTCTCCAGCCATGCGCGCCTGTCCGCCTCGCTGGCGGGACTCGCTCGCTACTCGGAGGAGATCCTCCCCGCGGTGGAGAAGACGGAGGGCATGGCCCTGGAGTCCTATCGCGTGGGCCGCAGTCCCCGGGTGGCGCTCAACGCCGCGCTCCAGACGGCCACGGAGACGCGGACGCAGGCCATCGAAGCCGCCTTCGCCGCCCAGTCCGCCTTCGCGGACCTCGAACTCGCCGCCGGGATGCCCCTTGATGAGCCCTAGATTCGCGCTGCTCGCCTGTCTCTTCGCCTCTGGCGTGGGGTGCCAGCGGACGCCGCCCGAGGTGGGCCCGCCGCCCCTGCCGCGCGTCCGCGTCGCCCTCGTGGCTCCGGGACGGGCCGTGCGCGAACTTCGCGTCGCGGGCCTGCTGTCGGCGCCGCCCGGGGGCGAGGTCCGGCTCTCACCGCTGGTGCCCGGGCGGCTGTCGCTGCTGCGCGTGGCCGAAGGGGACCGGGTGCGCGCGGGCGAAGTCCTGGCCCAGGTGGACACGCTCAACGCCGCCGCGGAGCTCCAGCAGGCGGAGGCCTCCCTGCGCGAAGCCACCTCCGCGCTCGAGGCCTCGAAGGAGAAGCGTGCGCGCACGGATGTCCTGGCCGAGCACGGGGTCGCGGCCCGTCAGGACGCGGAGCAGGACCGGAACGCGGAGGCCTCCGCCCGCGCCGCGGAGGCCCGGGCCCGGAGCGCCCTGGCGCTGGCGCGGCGGGGCATGGGGCGCACCTCGCTGCAGGCCCCCTTCGACGGAGTCGTGACGGCCATCGGCGTGCGGCAGGGGGAAATGGTGGAGGGCGCGAATCCCCCCGTGGTCCAGGTCTCGGCGACGGATCCGCTGGAGCTGCGTGCGTTCGTCACCCAGCAGGAGGCCGCGGAGGTCCAACCCGGTCAACGCGCGACCCTCACCGTCGACGGGCTGGACGGTGCCCGCGAGGGCGAGGTCGCCGCGGTGTCCCCTTCCGTGGATCCGCAGAGCGGCAACGTGCTGGTCCGCCTGCGCTTCGCCAACCCGCGCGGGGAGCTGCGCCTGGGCGCGACCGCGCGAGCCCACGTCGTCGTGGCGTCGCTGGGCAGCGCGCTGGCCGTGCCGGCGTCGGCGCTCCTGCCCCAGGAGGATGGGGGCGTCGCGGTCGCGCGGCTCGGGGACGGGCGGGTCCACCGGGTGCCGGTCCACGTCGTCTCCGAGGACCTGGGCGGGGCCGTCGTCCAGGGGCCGCTCGCGGTGGGCGAGCGCGTCGTCGTGGAAGGGGGCTACTCCCTGCCGGATGACGCCGGGGTAGAGGTCCTGAGGTGACGTGGCTGACGCTGCTGCGGCGCAACGCGCCCGGGGTGGTGGTGCTGCTGGCGGCGCTGACGCTGGCGGGAGTGCTCGGCGCGACCCGCCTGCCCGCTGGCCTCTACCCGGAGGTGACCTTCCCGCGAATCGTCGTCGCCGCGACGCTGAATGGCGCCAGCGCGCAGACCCTGCGGTTGTCCGTGACCGGCCCGGTGGAGGAAGCGCTGTCCACGGTCATCGGCGTGCGGCAGGTGCGCTCCCGGACCATCCGCGCGGCCGCGGAGATATCCCTCTGGTTCGACTCGAACGCGGACATGGAGCGGGCCCTGGGGCTCGTCAATGCGCGGCTCGCGGAGGTGCAGAACGCACTGCCCGCGGACGCGACGCTCTCCGCCGAGCGGCTCACCCCGTCGTCCTTTCCCATCCAGACCCTCGCCGTCACCGGGACGGTGGACCCTGCCCTGCTGCGCGAGTTCGCCCTGCGGACGCTGCGTCCCGGCCTGGCGGGCCTCGCGGGAGTGGGGCGCGTGGACGTGGTCGGCGGCGACGTGCGCGAGCTCGGCATCGCCGTGGACGCACAGCGGCTGGAGCAGGCGAAGCTGGACCTGCCCACGCTCGCCACCCAGGTGGGCAGCGCGCTCGTGCTCGAACCGGCGGGCCGGGTGGACGTGCACTACCAGCAGGCGCTGGTGGTGGTGCGGGGGCCGGTGGACTCGCCGGACCGGTTGGCGGCGCTCGTCGTGGGCGGGACGCCCGAGGCGCCCGTGCAGCTGGGCGACGTCGCGCGGATCCAGGAGGGACACGCCGACCGGCTCTCCCTGACGTACGCGAACGGCCGTCCCGCGGTGCTCGTCAACGTGGGCCGGCGACCCGGGGCGGACGCTGTCACCCTGGCGCGGGACATCCAGGCGGAGCTCGACCGGGTGCGAGCGGGACTGCCGCCGGGCATCGACGTCGAGCTCTCCTATGATCAGGCCGGGCTCATCGCCCGGTCCGTGGCTCACGTGCGGGAAGAGGTCATCCTCGGTGGGTTGCTCACGCTCGCGGTCGTGGGCCTCTTCCTGCGCTCCTGGCGGGCGATGACGGCCGCGGCGGTGGTGCTCCCGGCCACCCTGGCGATGACCTTTGGCGCACTCTGGCTCGTGGGCGGGACGCTCAACCTGATGTCGCTGGGCGGGCTGGCGGTGGCCATCGGGCTGGTGGTGGACGACGCCGTGGTCGTGGTGGAGGCGGTGTACCGCCTG